>CAXBRZ010000069.1:0-9859 GCA_963978075.1 uncultured bacterium
ATGAACAACACCCGGCGATAGCCACAGGAGTCAAAAGCCGCGAGGTAGGTCTTGCCGAGTCCCGTCGCCGCAACGACCAACCCGCGCGTCTCACCGGCTTCACGCAAGTCGTCGAGTGCGGCTAGGGCTTGTTCCTGGGCGGGATTCGGGATGGGACGTTGTGGGACGGAGGGTGGATCGACCAGTGACCGCGCTGCGGCTACAGCCGACGCACAGGCCACGCGACGCATTCGGTAAGCCTTAATCCACTCCGTCGTCACCAGCACCGTGGTCGGGGAGGAGTAGAAGAGTTCATCGAAATCCGCTTCGACCGAAGCGAGGTCATCCGCTTCCGAGGCGCTTTCCAGACCGGGAACCGGGCCGGCGGCGGGTGCCAGAGCCCAGTTCCACTCGATCCCGTACTGCAAGGCGGAGGCCGAGAGATTCGACGAGCCGATATACGTACGGCGCGCGCCATCCATGTGCCGAAACAGGTAGGCCTTGGGATGAAAGCTCTGACCCGGTGCGGAATACGACCTTAATTCCAATCGACTGTCGGGTGCGGTCGGTAAGGCCAGCAGTTGCTGCAAGGCGTCGGGTTCGGTGACCCCCAAGTAATCGGTGGTCAAGATTTTGACCACCCGACCCGGTCGGCGCAGCAGATCCTTGAGCGCGGGTGCTATCAACCCGACGCCGCTCGACAGAATGAAGGAAACAGCCCAGCGCACTTCACGGGATCGGGATAGGTCTCGCTTCAGTGCAGCCAGAAACCGATGGTCGCCTCCGCTATAAAGGTGCCCCACTATGCGATGTCCTGTAGCCTTAGCATCTTTAGTTATACCAGGCGGACAATGCGGCATGCATTGCGCGCGATCCTGCTGAATTGCAGGAAATTCCCGGCCCTTGGCGCAGTAGTTGCCATCACGCTTGGGCTGAAAATGCTAGGTATAGGTCGCCCGGCAATTCGTCGTGAAGTTCCCAGGTTACTCGCATGGGCTTTTCTGACTCGTGTCGGAGATAGCGCATCTTTCCGACGTAATAAAATGCGTCGTTTTCCGTCTCCCTAACAAAGAGCATGATCGATCGATTTCGGGATTCGTGTTCTTGATACCGCAAACCCGTTTCAGATTTGCTGGTTGTCTGTGACTGGCTTTCCCAATGGAATAATTTCGAATTGATGGCATAGTCTTTATAGCGGGTGGTCGGTGAAAAACGATCCGACTTATTCACCGTAACCACAAAGACGTCGGCACCTATCGACTCGGCGTTCAGAACCCCCTCGCGCCAAGGACGGATATAGGCAGACGATTCGTCTCCGACGCCACAGGCCGCCAGGATTTCGCGGCGTCGATATCGGGCATGGAGACAGAGCGGAACCTCCGGGTCGGCCGCCTTATAGGTACCAATGTGCGCCACGTTCGGGGTGAGCAGCGGTAGAACTTCGCGCAGTTCGGCCACGACTTGCGGGTGTCTGCGGAGTAATTCTAACCCATCGGCAAGGGGCATCCCCTCCACCGCGAGGTCATCAAGCAGGACCGCCAATATCATACGAAGCTGTCGCCTCTCCCGCATTGACATCCTCTGCAGATCAATCGAGAGGTCATCGGCAATTCGGCTCGCAAATCTAATGCGGTCTTCGTCGTCTAGATGCAGAAGTCTGCCAATGCCGCGGCGCAATTTCCCTTCCATCGGGCCGGAGGGCTCGCACGATAAACCGGCCTCTTGGCGCAACTCCGACCATCCTCCCCGAGTTCGACCATAGATGGCCTCCAATGACGCGCCGGTCTCCGTCAAAAATCGGCGAAGGTCACAGTCCCCGGATGTCTGAGCCAATAGACGCAGTTCGCGGACCAACGGCCTCCAAGTGCTGGGTACCGCCGTCTTGAGGCTGGAAAGCACGATATCGGCGGACTTGGAATCGAGAGAGAAGTAGCAGCCTGACGGTAGGTAAGGGAATTGTTGCTCGACGGCTTCTTTCAGACCGCGTTGGGAGACCTGTAATAGCGCCCGATACTTGAGATCAAAGCGAAATTCAGCCCGGTGGTGGCCGACAAAGTCGAGAACCGTACAGGCCGTCTTGTCACGATGCCGGCGCAGGCCTCGGCCCAACTGCTGGATAAAGAGCGTCGCACTCTCCGTTGGCCGAAGCAGCAGGAGGGTATCGACCAGTGGGATATCCACACCCTCGTTCAGCAGATCCACAGAGAAGACGAACTGTACCGTTCCGGCGGCCAGAGCGGACAAGGCTCGCTCTCGGTCTTCCTGAAGGGTCCCCCCCGAGAGTGAGACGGCATTGAGTCCAAACTCATTGAACTTTCGGGCCATAAAATCGGCATGGGCGACACTGACACAAAAGCCGAGCGCTCGAACGCGGCGGATGTCGGCAACATGCCGGTCGACCTCGGCGTAGACGCGCCTCGCGACAATGTCATTGGCGGTGAGGAGATGGGTCAGTGCCTCGGTGTCATAGCCCCTGCCTCGTTTGAACGGGACATGCCGCAGGTCGAGGTCGTCATGAATGCCGAAATAGAGAAACGGCGACAGGCGCTGTTCTTCAATGGCGTCCCAGAGCCTAAGCTCAGCCGCGATCCGGCCACCGTCAAAGAATCGGAGAATGTCGAGCCCGTCGCTGCGTTCTGGCGTTGCCGTAAGGCCAAGGAGTTCGCGGGGACGCAGATGATTGAGAAGCCGCTCGTAACTTTTGGCCGCAGCATGGTGAAACTCATCGATCACCACTACGTCATAGTGGCCCTGGTCCAGGTTCGCGTAACCGGTGGCGTCTAGGCTCTGAATGGAGGCAAAGACATGCTCGAACTCAATCGGGCGATATTGATCGACCCACAACTCACCGAATGATCCGCTTCGAAGAGCGTGCCGAAAGGTTTGCCGGGCTTGTTCCAGAATCTCCTTTCGGTGCGCGACGAAGAGGAGACGCGCACGCGGGAGTACGCTGCGGAGGCGCGTGTAATCTATCGCGGCTATTACGGTCTTGCCGGTGCCCGTGGCGGACACCAGCAAGTTACGATGGCGACCTTGTCGTCTGGAGAGCGCGATTTGCTCCAACAGACGTGCCTGGAACGGCTCTAGTCGGATTTCTGTGGGCGGCAGAAAGACCGCTTCCGGGAATTTCTTCGCCGTCGCCATACGCTCGTTGAATACCTGTCGGTCATACGGTTCGAAGTCACGGTTTTGCCAGTAGGATTCAAAGAGTCCTTTGATCTTCTCAATGACCGGGGCGTTTCGGGCCTCGGCGAGACGGACATTCCATTCAAGCCCGGTGAATTGGGCGCTGTGGGTCAAGTTGGATGAGCCCACAAAAGCGGTCGAGAGGCCGTGATCACGCTGAAACAACCAGGACTTCGCGTGCAGACGCGTGGATCCCAATTCGTAGGAGACACGAATCTCAACTCCCAGGGCGGCAAGGGCGTCTAGGGCACGAGCCTCCGTGGATTGAGTGTAGGTGGTGGTCAGGAGCCGAAATCGTCGACCGTTGGCGCAGTGGCGTTCGATGAATGGCAGGAGCGGCCGAATCCCCGTGTAGCGAACGAAGGCCATGATCGCGTCAATCCCGACGCTCGAGGCGATCTCGTGTTGCAGCTGTAATCCTAGGGCCGGTTCGCCGCGGGCATTGGTGAGAAGTGTCGTGTCGAGGAGTGGCGTGAGTGGAGTCGACACGTCGGCAGCAGTGCCGTCCGGCCGACGCTGCTTTACTTGAACGAGTATCGGTAGTTCGGTGGTTTTCGGGCGTTGGTCTCTGATGCCTAATTTTTGGGCCCGTTCGCGCTGGATTAGGAGATCTATCACTCTTTGGGCTATCTCAATTCCAATTTTGACGCGTTCTCCCGGTGATTCGGCGCGAATCGCTGCGTCTACCGCCCGAGAGATATGTAGCGCGATGCGATCAGCGGCTTCCTCGGGTTCTAATTTCTGGCGAACAACTAGTTCGGGAGATCCGAGCGACAGTAGCTCGGCTTCGATTGCTTCAGTAATAAGCGCTTCGCGTGGACCGACCGATGTTCGTACCGCCATTTCCCTGTCCTTCTAGGAGCAATAACTGCAACGAGATCCGATGAATGACGCTTTTTGACACCGATAATTTCGGTCAAAAGTGCCGTACCTTTAGGATATAGATCAAACGATAAGCTACGGGGCCAAAAGTTCATGACTTGAACCCGAAGCACGTCGAGGCGCGCTGCCTGTTCGCAAGATTTTTTATCAGAAGAGCGAACCTTGAACCGGCGACGACAACTGCGAGATTGCCAAATCATCATTCGGGAAAGCGTGTCCGCTCCAATGGTTGTGTTTTACTGCATTTTCGTGATGAGTAATTACTTGTAAGTTACTCTCAACATGCAGGCCGCTTACCCGTTTGCCCAGTAAGGGGATGATGTGGTCCACAACATGAAGTATCCCTGTGGTACGTGTCATTAATTCAGCTTTTCGGTAAATCTCTACGATTGCATTTTGGTTCGCCCAGCGGGCTCTTCGTTTTTCTCTCTTTTCTTTCGATACCGCGAGTCGCGCGCGAATTTCGGCGCGGTGACTTTCTCGATATCGTTTAAAAGATTCCATCGCTTTAGCTGGATTTCGTTCGAGCCAAGCCTTACGGGCGGCTTGGTTTTTCTCTTTGTTTATTATTGCTCGTGACCGTTGACTTGCTAATGCTCGTAACGGATTATTTTTCTTCCAGGCACGCGCTAGGTCGTTATTTTTTAGCCGATTCCTGGGGCGGTTTCAAGTCGGAAGCGCAACGTTTCCGCGGAAGTACTTTTCGTAGTTGAAGGACTCGGGCATGAAGAGCTCCATCGGGCACTTCCAGCCTAAGGACTTGCGCGGCCGGACGTTGAGACTGAAGGCCACGGCGTCGAGGTCTGCCTGAGTCAGCACCGACAGGTCCGCACCCTTCGGCATGTACTGCCGCAACAGCCCGTTCGTGTTCTCGTTGATGCCGCGCTGCCAGGGACTGTGCGGATCGGCGAAGTAGATCTTGATGCCGGTCTTTTCCGAGAGCCTGGCGTGCTGGGCCATCTGTAGATGGCAGTGCGATATTCCCCAGAACGGGCAAAGTAATTTTCCCCAGTTAGTGCAACGGAGCACCATCGATCCAGCGCCCATGGAGGGCGGCTGGAGGCGACGTGCTCAAGTTTGGGGAGTTGTTCATGATCATGGACCTTCACCGCCAGGGGCTGGCGGTTTCGGAGATCGCACGTCGATGTGGTCTGGACCGCAAGACGGTTCGCAAGTACATCCGCAAGGGCGCGGAGCCGCCCACCTACGGGCCCAGGGAGCCGCGGCCGACCAAGGTTGGGCCGTTTCTGCCGTTTCTCAGGGAACGGATCGTGACCTTTCCGGGGCTGTCGGCCCAACGCCTGTTTCGCGAGATCCGCGATCTCGGTTATGGCGGCCAGTATGGCGCCGTCAAGGCCGCACTGCGCGAGCTCAGGCCGCCGCGGCAGGTGCACTTTGAGCGCCGGTTCGAGACGACGGCAGGACAGCAGGCTCAGGTCGACTTTGCCCACTTCCGCACGCGCTTCGAGACGCAACCTGATCTGGACTCAACCGTCTGGCTGTTCACGATGGTGCTTGGCCACAGCCGCTTCCTCTGGGGCCGGTTCTTCTGGCATCAGGATCTCGTAACGGTCCTCAGGGCTCATGTGATGGCCTTTGCCGCACTCGGTGGTTCGCCCAGGGAGATACTCTACGACCGCATGAAGACGGCAGTCCTGAACGAGAGCCAGGACGGGATCATCTACAACGCCAAGCTCCAGGCACTGGCTCGTCATTACAGCTTTTTGCCACGTGCCTGCGCGGCCTACCGCGCAAAGACCAAGGGTAAGGTTGAGCGACCTTACCGATACATCCGGCAGGACTTCTTTCTGGGCCGCACGTTCCGTGACCTCAACGACCTCAACGCGCAGTTCTTTGATTGGCAGTCCCAGATCGCCAACCGTCGCCGGCATCGAACGACGCATAGGCCGATCGAGCAAGCCTTCCAGAGCGAGCAGTCATCCCTGCAAGCGTTACCGGCCATCCCCTTCGACACAGTCGTATCGTTGGATCGCCGCTTGAGCCGCGACGGCATGATCAGCGTCAACAGCAACGAGTACAGCGTACCGGACGGTGTCCGCGGCCGGGCTGTCGAGGCACAGGTGTCGCTCTCGGAGGTGAGGATCTATGCCGACCGCACCCTCGTCGCGGCGCATCCTATCCTGGAAGGCCGGCATGAGCGCAGTCTCCTCGACGGGCATCGTCGGTGGGCGTCTGCAGACCGACGCTCGAGCACGGCGACGACTGCAGCCGAGACGATCCTCACGCTGCCCGGCCAAGTGGTCGCCAGACGACCGCTCGCCATCTATGACCACATCGGGGCGGTACTCGCCTCAGGCGGTGCGCGATGAGTGCGCCTGCCTCGATCGTGGATCAGATCCGCCATCATCTGGTCGCCCTCAAGATGCCCAGCGCGATCGAGCAGCTTGGCGAGGTCCTGCGTCGGTTCGAGCAGGGCCAGATCAGCCCGTACGAGCTGGTCGAGAACGTTCTCGCTGCCGAGCGCGGTCTGCGGGAGAGTCGTCGGGTCAAGGCGGCAGTCCGTACGGCTCGACTGATGACGCCGAAGACGCTGGAGAGCTTCGACTTCTCGTTCCAGCCGTCGCTAGACCGCAACCGCATCCTCTCACTGGCCACGCTCTCGTTCATCGACCGTCGGGAGGTCGTGCACTTCCTCGGGCCTCCCGGCACCGGCAAGAGCCACCTTGCCGTCGCGCTCGGCCTTGAGGCAGTTAAGAGCGGCCGCAGCGTCTTGTTCACAACGCTCGCCGAGATGACCACCTCGCTGGCAAGGGCTGAACGCGAAGGCCGCTTGCAGGAGCGGATCCGGTTCTACACCCGCAATGCCATGCTGATCATCGACGAGATCGGCTACCTGCCTCTGCAGAGCGGCGCTGCCAACCTGTTCTTCCAACTCGTTAACGCCCGCTATGAGCGGGGCGCCATGATCCTGACCTCCAACCGCGGCTTCAGCGAGTGGGGCGAGATCTTTGGCGACAACGTCGTCGCCAGCGCGTTACTTGATCGTCTGCTGCACCACGCCATCGTGATCCAGATCAGCGGCAACAGCTACCGGCTGCGCGAGCACGCCGAACTCGTCCCTGAGTCCCTGCGACCAGGGGCAGCCATGAAATACATCCAACCACCATCGCTGCCAAAACGACGGGGTCGGCCACCGAAGATACGAAATATCGATCCAGAGGACTGACGACTGGGTCTGGGGTGGGGAATTTTACTTTGCCCAAAGATGGGGAAAATTACTTTGCCATTGACACCATCTCCTTGCCCCGGTCGTAGGTCATCGACAGCCGCTTCTGCTCCTCGATCCGGTTCAGTACGCGGCTGAAGCCTTTGACGGCTGCGTCGGCACTGCCATCCTTGAGCTTGGCCAGCGTCACAAACAGGGTGGTGCGTTCGACGAGCGTGCCGACCGCCGAGGCGTTGCCAGCGCCCTTGAGGGTGTCCCCCTCCCAGTGCCCGGGAACGACACGATCGTCGATCTCTGGCGGCCTGACGTGGATCGAGACCATATCCGGGATCTGGCCGCGCCGATCATCGCCGCGCGCACGAGGCCTGCGGGAACGCCGGGCCTGGCGCAGCAGATCGACGATCTCGGTGCGCAGTTCGCCACGCGGCATCGCGTAGATTGCCGTGTAGATCGTCTCGTGGCTGACGTTATGGTCGGGGCTATCGGGATACATCCGGCGCAGTATGCCGCTGATCTGCTCCGGCGAGTGCCCCTCCCGAAGCAGCAACACCATCTGCTGCCAAAGCCAGGATCCGCGACTGAGCTTGGAGGCACGCCGAGCCTTGTGCGCCAGGCCGTCAGCCCGCAGCTGGGCTTGAACCGAACTGTATCCGGGCTTGACCCGTGGACGACCTCTGCCCCGCGGCAGGTCAGGCGACGGCCAATAATTGCGGCTCAACTCACGGCTGACCGTACTCGGCGACCGGTTCACGGTGCGGGCAATTGCCCGCACCGTGAACCCTTTGGAGAGCAGAAACTGAATCTCGGATCGTTCAGCCATGCACAGATGTTCGTAGGACTTGTTCATCGCAACACATTAACCCTTTCAATGTGTTGCACTTCAGTTTAGAGCCCGCCAACCCATTTGGGGTTAGATTAAATCACCATAGGGTGAGATCTAGCTACCCGTTAAAAACTGCGCGGTAATTTTTTTAGGGTAGCAATACCATTTTTGCTATGCCTGTCGTCACCGTAACCATCTTTTTCTACAGCACCTATATTCTTACCAAAATACCCGTCTTTAACGCCGAAAGAGGGTTTAATTGGAGCTATGGGTGTGGTTTTAGGATGGGGTGTAGTAGCTGATTTAGGATTAACTGATGTGCTTTGAGGCTGTGGGTAAGGCTTAGGGTAGGCTGTCGGTTGCTGTGTTGTAGCATTAGGATGTGCTTGGGTTGGTGGATTAGAGGCAGAGGGTACTTGTAGTTTTGCGTTGGCATTAGGCTTTTTAGGTGGGGGTGATGGTGGGCTTGGTATCTGTACTTTGCCAGGGCGTGTCCTAGATTTTGTGTAAACGGTCTAATGGCAGGAAACTGCCGAAGTTCTCAAAGGAAGAGAAATGACCGTCAACAACGAATTGATAGACCGCCTGCTGGCGGATTACAAAAAGCCTGAAGATCTCATTGGAGAGAATGGGCTTCTCAAACAACTGACCAAACGACTGGTCGAGCGAGCCCTTGAAGCCGAGATGTCCGAGCACCTTGGGCATGACAAAAACAAGCCTGTCGCCAATGCCAGGGGCAACACCCGAAACGGCAAGAGCAAGAAGACGCTCAAAGGCGAATTTGGCGAACTGCCCATCGACATCCCCCGAGATCGGGATGGCAGCTTCGAGCCTCAGATCGTGCCCAAGCACCAAACCCGTTGGACGGGATTTGATGACAAGATCCTATCGCTGTATGCCCGAGGCATGACCGTACGTGAGATTCAGGGACACTTGGAGGAAATGTATGGTGCAGAGGTCTCTCCCACGCTGATCTCCACGGTTACCGATGCGGTGATGGATGAAGCCAAGGCTTGGCAGGCTCGTCCGCTAGATGCGCTGTACCCCATCGTTTACCTGGACTGTATCCATGTCAAATCCAGAGATGCTGGGGTGGTAAAGGTCAAGGCGGTGTACTTGGCGCTGGGTATCGATCTCACGGGCAACAAACAGTTGCTGGGCTTGTGGATTGCTCAAACGGAGGGTGCCAAGTTCTGGCTGCAAGTAGTGACCGAACTCAAAAACCGTGGCGTGCAAGACATCTTCATCGCTTGCGTGGATGGTTTGAAGGGGTTCCCCGAAGCGATCGAGTCGGTGTACCCCAAGACGGCAGTCCAGCTGTGCGTGGTTCACATGGTGCGCCACAGTTTGAACTACGTGAGCTGGAAGATGCGCAAGGCGGTGGCGGCTGATCTGCGTTGCATTTATGCGGCATCTACGCTGGAGCAAGCGCAGATTGCTCTTGATGAATTTGAGCGCCAGTGGGGAGCAGAGTACCCGCCTATCGTGCAATCGTGGCGCAAGAATTGGGACCGCATCACGCCGTTCTTTGACTACTCGCCGGAGATCAGGCGGATCATTTACACGACCAATGCAATCGAGTCGGTGAACATGAGTTTGCGCAAGATCACGAAGAACCGTGGGTCATTCCCAAGCGATGAGGCGTTGCTCAAACTGTTCTATTTGGCGTTGAACAACATTGCCAAGAAATGGACGATGCCAGTGCAAAACTGGAAGCCCGTGCTCAACCGGTTTACTATTCAGTTTGGGGAAAGGATGCCAGCCAATTAACACTCGTCCCGTTTACACAAAATTCCGGACAC
>CAXBRZ010000070.1:0-9817 GCA_963978075.1 uncultured bacterium
CCGTCGATCGACCACGTGTAGCGCTCCATATTGCCGGTCAGGTGAAGCTCCACTTCCCGCTGTGGGCCACGGCGATCGAGCGGCCCGCCGATGGTGTGCATGTCCGCCAGAACCAACACGCGGCGGCCGTTGTTGCGCAGACCGATGCCGGGATCGTCGAGATTGGTGCGCGCCATATCCACATGCATGTCGGTGCCGGGACCGTACTCGGTACGCGCGTGTCTAGCCTTCTTGCTAGGCACCTTCAGGTCGTTGGCCGCGCTCGCGGGTGGTACTGCGGACTGGTCCTGGCCCATCATGTCCATGTCGCCAGCCCCCATCATCGTCATGCCGCCTGACGCCATCCCGCTCATGCCGGCATGGTCCATCCCACCCATCCCGGCCATACCGCCCATGCCTCCCATATCGCCCATCATGTCGGCCATGGTCAGCCATTCGGCCTTGTCGACTTGGGGCACTGCAGCTTGCAGGCCCTTGCGGACCGCCAACGTCCCGCGTGCATAGCCCGTGCGATCCATCGACTGCGAAAAGATGGTGTAGGCGTCATCTCGTGGCGACACCAGCACATCGCACGTCTCGCCAGGGCCGAACCGGAACTCGTCGACGGTCACGGGTTCGATGTTCTGGCCATCGACCTGCACCACCTTGAGCTTCAGGCCCGGGATGCGCACGTCGTAAAAGGTGTTGCCGGAGCCGTTGACGAACCGCAGGCGCACGGTCTCGCCCGGTGAGAACAGCCCCGTCCAGTTGCCGGCCGGGGTCACGCCGTTGGTCAGGAACGTCAGGGTGGCCCCGGACAGATCGGCCAGATCCGTTGGATTCATCCGCATCTGGTTCCACATCTGCCGCTTGTCGATGGCGGCTCGCCATCCTTCGTTCGACAAATCGCGGAAGAAGTCCACCACCGTGGGCTGGTTGTAGTTGTAGTAGTCGCTTTGGACCTTGAGCTTCGAGAGCACCCGCATGGGGTCCTCATCGGTCCAATCCGACAGCAGAACGGAGTAGTCCCGATCGGCCCGGATCGTCTCGCCGCCGGCGGGGTCGATGATCAGGCCGCCATAGACGCCCGTCATCTCCTGGAAGCCAGAGTGCGAGTGGTACCAGTAACTGCCGCTCTGTTCCACCTTGAAGCGATAGGTGAAAGTCTCGCCGGGGGCAATGCCGC
Organism: uncultured bacterium; assembly: GCA_963978075.1. Classification (GTDB taxonomy): domain Bacteria; phylum Pseudomonadota; class Gammaproteobacteria; order Steroidobacterales; family Steroidobacteraceae; genus CAIKZZ01. The sequence goes on from CAXBRZ010000070.1 coordinate 1,166, forward strand.
GAAAGCTGATGCCCGGTACACCGTCCATTTGAAACGGCAATATGATGCCGTGCCAATGGATGGAGGTGGGTTCGGCCAGACGGTTGGTCACCCGAATGGTGACCGTGTCGCCTTGCCTCCAGCGCAACGTCGGGCCTGGCAGCATGCCATTGATGGTCGTGGCCATCCCGGGCTTGCCCGTGAAATTTACTGGCGTCTCGGCAATCACCAGATCGAACTCGGTGCCCTGCAAGACGGGCGAAGCGCCAAGCGCGGTAGCGCCTGCGGCAGCATGCGATGCGGCGATGCCGCCAAGGCCGAGGCCGGCGATAACCCCACCCGCGGCCAAGCCCTGCACGAATCGACGCCGGGGAAGGTTGGGCAGCAGAAGACCAGGAGCACGATGGCTGGGCATGATCAAATTCCTGTTTGATGCGTTGGTTTGTGATTGGACGAGAACGCCACTCGCAGCCTACTCACCGGCAGGCTACCTTGACCTGACCGAAACATTACATGTCTGTCATGTTCGCGTGGGACAGCCGGGAGGCTTGTAATCTACTCCCCGCACTGCTTCCCGAGACCTTTTCACACCCGATCTGCCGTATGAAACTTCTGGTCGTCGAAGACGAAACAAAAACCGGTCAATACCTGCAACAAGGACTGACCGAGGCCGGCTTCATCGTGGATCTGGCGCGCAATGGCACGGACGGGCTGCATCTGGCGATGACGGGCGAGTACGACCTGTTCATCCTGGACGTCATGCTGCCCGATGTCGACGGATGGGAGATCCTGCAATCCCTGCGCCGCGCAGAGATGGGGACGCCGGTCCTGTTCCTCACGGCCCGCGACAGCGTGGCCGATCGGGTCAAAGGCCTTGAGCTCGGGGCTGACGATTATCTCGTCAAGCCGTTTGCCTTCTCCGAGCTGCTGGCGCGGGTGCGCACGCTCTTGCGCCGGGGCAGTTCGCCTGTCAGTGCGGACCGGGTTCAGGTTGCGGACCTGGTGCTGGACTTGACGCGGCGTCGCGCGTCGCGCGGTGGCCAGAAGATCGCCCTCACCAGCAAGGAATTCTCGCTGCTTGAGCTCCTGGTGCGCCGCCGTGGAGAGGTCCTGCCGCGCTCGCTGATCGCCTCGCAGGTCTGGGATATGAACTTCGACAGCGACACCAACGTGATCGACGTTGCAATCCGGCGCCTGCGAGCCAAGATCGACGACAATTTCGAGCCCAAGCTCATCCATACGGTGCGCGGTATGGGCTATGTCCTGGAAGGCCCGGAGGACCACGAATGAGGAGGCGTCTGCGTCTATCCCTGACTGCGCGGCTGACCGCCTATTTCTCGTGCTGCTCCGCGGCGGTATTGCTTGGCCTGGGCATTGTCATTGCCTTGGCCATGGAACGGCATTTCGCTGTCGAGGACTTCACCGCGCTGTACGAGAACGTGAACGTGATCCGCAAGGTCGCCGAATCCAGTTCGCCGGACGACGTTCGTGGCCGTATCCGGGATGCCTTGCAGCACCGCACGGATTTTGTTGCCCGCATCCAGAGCGCGGACGGCCAGATCGTCTATGAGAGCCGAGGGTTCGACTTTCGCCCGGGCCTCGCAGCGGCGGCCCGCGCCAGACGCGGCGAGCCACTCGTGTGGCATCAGGATGATGCGCAATATCGCGGACTGCTGGCCACGGTGGCGCTGGCGGGCGAGTCGCCCGCTTCACTATCGGTGCTGGTCGGCCTGAACACCGACATCCACGCCCATTTTTTGACCGGCTTTCGCGGCACACTGGCGTTCTACATTGCGATTGCCGCATTGGCCAGTGGTGTCTTTGGGTGGTGGGCGGCGCGGCGCGGGCTGTCGCCGCTGCGCACGATCGCCTCCCGGGCGAAGACCGTCACGTCGAACCGGCTTGACGAGCGCATGCCGGTGGATACGGTTCCGGTCGAAGTGGCCGACCTGGCCGCGACGCTCAATGCCATGCTTGAACGTCTAGAGAACGATTTCCGGCGGCTCTCGGAATTTTCGACGGATATTGCGCACGAACTGCGCACGCCGATCACGAATCTGCTCACCCAGACCGAGGTGGTGCTCTCGCAGCACCGCGAAGCGGCAAAGTATCGAGAGGTCCTCACGTCCAACGCCGAAGAACTGCAGCGTCTGGCACGCATGGTCTCGGACATGCTCTACCTCGCCAAGATGGAGAACCATCTCGCACTGCCTTGCGCCGAAGACATCAGTGTGCGGGACGAGATTGCCGCCCTGTTCGATTTTTACGATGCGCTGGCCGAACACAAGGGCGTGCGTCTGGAGTTGCGTGGTGAAGGCCATATTGTCGGGGACCGCCTCATGTTCCGGCGCGCGTTCAGCAACTTGCTCTCCAATGCCATTCGCCACACGTCGCCGGGCGGCAATGTGATCGTGACAATCACGCCGCAAGCGCAGGACGTGAAGGTGACCGTGGACAACGAAGGCGAAGGCATCCAGGAAGACCAGATGCCGTTCATTTTTGAACGCTTCTTTCGTGCGGATAAGTCCCGCGCCAGGCCGGAAGCCGAAAGCGCCGGTCTGGGGCTTGCCATCACCAAGGCCATCGTCGTCGCACACGGCGGCTCCATTGGGGTTTCACGGCACGGCGATTTCACGCGTTTTGGGGTCCAGTTTCCGTTGGCTCCGAACGGTCCGGCGCCCGGCAAATAGCCTCGTAGGCAGCCAACTGCGTTCTCAGCATGACAGGCGGCTTACGCCAACATGACGATTCTGAAAGATAGCGCTGCCTCTTCCACTTGAACCGGCATGTCGTTGCGTTTGGGTGCCCGACGGGCGCTTTGCTTGCTCCTCTGGGCAGCGTGCTATGAAGGCACGCCTTTCCAAATTTTCACCGCCCAAGGAGAACTTACATGCCCCATCAAAACTATCAGCAGTGCATTGACGCTTGCGCCGCCTGTCACGTGGAGTGTCTGCACTGTGCCGCTTCGTGTTTGGCCGAGCAAAACATCAGCGAGTTGACCACCTGCATCCGGCTGGATCTCGACTGTGCCGACATTTGTTCGACAGCCGTGGACGCCATGTCGCGTGGCAGTACGTACGTCAATGAGGTGTGCCGTCTCTGTGCGGACATCTGCGACGCATGTGCGGCAGAGTGTGCAAAGCACGGCCACGAACATTGTCAATCCTGCGCGCACGCCTGCCAAAAATGTGCACAGGCGTGCCGTACGATGCAATAGCGCGTCTGCGACGCGAAGCCTGCGGGTAGATGACGCAGTCGTAATACAAGGGTCATCGCATGGTCAGGGGCTCGCTTCTATAGTCGACGGCAAGCAAGCCTTTTCCCCCTTCACGCACAAGGAGAACGCGATGAACCAAATTAAAAAGAGTGCTTTGATTGCCGTTGCATTGGCAGCCCTCGGTGCCAACGTTGCCAGCGCGGCAACCTTCGGTGGCCAGACTGCCCGCGACGTCTACACCGACGGTGCCAACGCGACCGGCAAACGCGATCCGTACACCGATGGTGGCCGTATGACGCGGGACACCTACACCGATGGCGCGCATGCCATGGGCACGCGTGATCCGTACACCGACGGCGGCAATCAGTAATTCTTCTCCCCCCCAGCCTTGAACCCTGCGCGATCCCCCCGCGCAGGGTTTTTTCTTTGGTGCCGCCAGCGCGCATGCACGGCACCAACATGGCGCGCATCCCGGTGGCCCGGCCGTGGGTTAGCGCGATTCCCATTCACCGTCCTCCGCCAAACACCCTTGGCTCAACACGCGCGTTGCGTCGACAGTGCCTGGCCGACCCGATGGTGGCACGCGCTCTGCTTCCTATCGGGCGCTGGCATGCCGCTGTGCGGCTACGCCCCCGCCATCCACCTGAGGGAAGAAAAAATGAGCGACTACAGTCCGCCTCCCGAGTGCCTAGGCCGACGCAAGTTTTTACGTCAGATTCCAGCGGGAGCACTCATGGCGGCGGGCTTGCCAAGTCACGCCTGGGCGCTACGCAGCCAAGGGCAGCCGGAAGTTCTCCGAGGCACGGAGTTCGATTTGACCATCGCGGAGATGGCGGTCGATTTCAGCGGGCGCGAACGCTATGCCGTCGCAGTCAACGGATCCATCCCCGCGCCGATCCTCTACTGGAAACAGGGCAGCGAAGTCACGCTGCGCGTCACCAACCGCCTGCAAACACAGACTTCGATTCATTGGCACGGCGTGCTCGTACCGTTTGAAATGGATGGCGTCCCGGGCGTCTCCTTCACCGGTATCGCACCGAACGACACGTTCGTGTATCGGTTCAAGGTACGCCAGGCGGGCACCTTCTGGTATCACAGCCATACCCGCTTCCAGGAGCAACTGGGGCTGTATGGGCCGTTGGTGATCGAGCCATCAAGCCCGGATCCCGTCGTGGCCGACCGGGACTACGTCGTCATGCTCAGCGACTGGACCGACGAGAACCCCGAGACGGTGTTTCTGCGTCTTAAGCAGATGAGCGATTTTTACAATTTCCAGTTGCCCACGGCACCGGAGTTTGTACGTGACGTCCAGCGTCTCGGGCTCGCACAAGCCCTGGAGCGGCGCAAGATGTGGAACCAGATGCGCATGAATCCGACCGATCTGGCAGACGTATCCGGGGCCACCTACACCTATCTGATCAACGGCACAACGCCGCTTTCCAATTGGACGGCCATTGCGAAAGCCGGCGAACGGGTACGGTTGCGCTTCATCAATGGGTCGGCCACGACCACATTCGACGTACGGATTCCGGGGCTGAAGTTGCGCGTACGTGCGGCCGACGGCCAGGAGGTCGAACCGGTCGACGTGGACGAGTTCCGCATCGCTGTGGCCGAGACGTACGACGTGCTTGTGGACATGCCGGACCAGCGCGCATACACCATCTTCGCGCAGGCCATGGACCGTAGCGGCTATGCGCGTGCCACGCTGGCGCCTGAAGCGGGCATGCGAGCCGATGTGCCGCCGATGGACCCCAAAACGTGGCTGTCCATGTCGGACATGGGCATGGATATGGACATGTCGAGTATGCCAAGCATGGCGAGCGGCGGCATGCAAAGCCACATGATGGACATGCCACGGATGGAGATGCCAGGGAAACAAGGCATGCAAGGGATGCAGGCGCAGCCCCAACCAGGCGGCACGCAGGCGCCCATGGACATGATGGACTCCATGTCGATGATGGACCAGTCGGACCCCACAACCCCGCCAAAGGAAGCGCAAAGCAAGCCGGACATGGCGGCTGGCGACAAAATGCCCGGACGAGGTCAGATGGCAGGCATGCAGACCGGGCCGGAGACGGACATGCGCTCGATGAACCCATCCCGCTCGCTCAGTGATCCGGGGCCGCGGCTACGTGAGAACGGCAGGCGTGTGCTGACGTATGCCGACCTCAGAACACTGAACACGCCATCGGATCCGCGCCCCCCTGGACGCGAGATCGTTCTGCATCTGACGGGCAACATGCGCCGCTTTATCTGGGGTTTCGACGGCAAGAAATTCTCCGAGTCGACTCCGATCCGGCTCTATTACGGCGAGCGCGTGCGCATCACGCTGGTCAACGACACCATGATGAATCATCCCATGCACCTTCATGGCATGTTCAGCGAGCTGGAGAATTCCGAGCGCGGCGTGCTGGTGCGCAAGCACACCATCAATGTTCAGCCCTCCAAGCAGGTGAGCTTCCTCGTCACCGCAGACGCGCCGGGGCAATGGGCCTTTCACTGCCATTTGCTGTATCACATGGAAGCGGGCATGTTCAGGAAAGTCGTGGTCGCGTGATCCACAAGCGCGGCAAGGAGAATTGCCATGTTGGGAAACGTTCGCCGATCGGCGCATGCCGTGGCCGCGCTCACGCTTCTGTGTTCCGCACTCGCGTCTGCCCAGAGTCCGGCGGGTGGCGAAGCGATGCCTCACCACGGGCACCCGGAGACCGCCCCGTCCTCCAGCGAGCGGGCGGGTACCGTGCAAGCAGCCGACGCCGATCCGGCGTCGGTCAACGTGTTGCTCAAGTCGGATGAAGCGCGGGTTCCCATGCAGGACCCGAACCGCGGCATCCCGATGGCCGGCGACACCATGGCGGATGACGGGGTGTTTCATCTCTTTCTGCTCGACCGGCTCGAATACATCAAAGCGCCCGGTCAAAACGGCTTCGCCTGGGACGCGCAGGGCTGGATCGGAGGTGACTTGAATCGCCTGTGGCTCAAGTCGCAGGGAACGCGCATGGGCGGGGAAACGGAGGACGCTTCTGCCGAGGTCTTGTGGGCGCATGCGTTCGCGGCGTTCTGGGATTGGCAGGCCGGCGTGCGCCGCGATTTCGGCGCGGGGCCGGGCCGCACGTGGGCCGCCTTCGGCGTCCAAGGGCTTGCGCCGTACTGGTTTGATGTGGAAGCCACAGCCTACGTCAGCTCCGCTGGTCGCCTGGCCGCGCGCGCGAAGGCCACCTACGACATCCGGTTCTCGCAGCGCGTTGTGCTCACGCCAGAGGTCGAAGCGAATCTTTACGCCAAAGACGATCCGGCACGCTCGATCGGCAGCGGCCTGTCGGATGTGAGGCTGGGGGCGCGGCTGCGCTACGAGGTCCAACGCAATGTTGCGCCCTACATTGGCGTCTCGTGGGGGAAACGTCTCGGTAAGTCAGCCGACTACGCCCGCGCAGCGGGCCGGGGAACGACTGATAAGCAAGTCGTCGTGGGCCTGCGCATGTGGTTTTGAGCGCCGCACACTCAAGCGTAGCGGCTGGACCACCGCGCTCAACCGCCGCGTCAGCGCCTATGGCGCCAGCGTGGTTCCGACCATTCGAACCGCGTCCTCCAGAAGGTGATCGCCGTTGCATGCATCGACATTACCGAGTGGTAATTGGGGCGTCATGGCTTGGTGAGGGGCCATCAATAGAATGAGAAAACGATGACACGCTCTGGAGAAACAAGATGAAAACGCAACGTTACCTCGCACTGATCATTGCAGCATCCGCTGTGGCGACTTCCGCAGCCTACGCTGCGGACAAGTTCCGCGGTGATGGCGGCGACAACTGGATCGAGCATGTGCGGCAAACGCCTTCGGCTGCCAACGCCAACGCCAACAAAGACGCCTTGTTGTACGGCTCGCCAGCGCCGGTCTCGCAAGCCACACGCACGATTACCCTGAAGCCAGGCATGAAGTATGTCAACGTGGATTCCGGCGAGACGGTTGCCTTCAATTCCGATAATGGGCCGATTGCCTGGACGTTCATCGAGGCAATGCAACGCACGTCGGCCAATCTGGGAGTTTTGCTGCCGGACACCAAAGAAGCGCAGGGTGTGTACGTGATCATCTCGCGCAGCAAATGGATGATGGGCAGCTAACCGTCGGGTACGCACAAGCCGGCCTGTCCACCTCGATATCTCGCCCGGTCGACGTGGACAACAGCGCCATCGGAGCCGAATCGGCTCTTGCGCCGTCGCCATGATCGGCGTGCTCGCGTTGTTCGAGCACGCCAATGTCGCCGGCACAGTCTGCAGCCTAACGCGCCAGCCGACTGCTATGGGACGGTGATGGCGACGCGCATTGGCATCCAGGCCTCCATTGCGAATTGGCGCTCTTCTCCGGCTTCCACCACGAGCTCAACGGGCTTTGTCCCGCGCAGAGCTGCATCACCCCCCCGCCTCGAAGAGATCGAGCCGAAACGCAACAGGGAACCGGCCAGGGTTCCTGAGCATGACGACATAGCGCTCCTGCGCCGCCAGAGACTTCACAACGACAACGCCTTTTGCAGTCGACACGTCGTAGACGTCGATCGCAGCAGAAGACATTGGGCTGCCCCCCAAGGTAACCACGGGGTTGTGGGAGGACAACGCGTGATCGAGGTGCAGCACGAAGGCAGATGCAGCCGGAGCGAGTGAGAGACTGGCGACAAGAAGCGCTAGTGTTCGAATCATAGTGTTTGATCCAGAGATGCGGGTGAAAGAAGAATCCGTGGCGTGCTCAGGCTTGGGGGCGGTCTGCCGCGGGGCGGCGGCGCGGATCTCGGTCGGTCCCTGCATCAAAGGTCCAAAATCGATGCAACGTGAAGTTCACCATGGTAAGCACTCCCGTCGAGATGATCTGTGCCAACCAATCATGCAAGCCGAGCGCGATCCCGAGCGCAAGCTGCGCAGTGTTCAATAACAATGCCGCTAGCGCCACCATCATGAACTTGGGCAGCGACGTACGCGCACCAATCTGGTTGGGAAACACCCAGCGATTGTTGAGAACGTAGCTCAGCATCAGGGCCATGCCCGCCCCGATCCCGGAAGAGACGGTTGTGCCCACCCCCTGCCGAATCAATACGTACATCAGCGAATAGTGCACGCCGGTGCAGACGCCGCCTGTGGCCAGGTAGCGTGCGGTCGGAAGGCGAATTGCGATCATGAGCGCGGTGGCTTGGCGTGCAAGCGGGCGGGCAAGTCGATAGCGCGCCCGGCTTGCTCTCCTTGCTTTATTCCTTCGTCGCGACGCCCAGGAGCGAGCCGCCGGCGTGGAACGGCACACCGGCTGTCAGCAGTCGATATTCGAGGTCACAGACCGCTGACAACGCCCGGTTCACCGCTGGGCCGATACGGAAACCTTCATCGACATTGGAATCTGACCCTTTGCGTCGCTGGCGCATGCGCGACCACACCATGGCAGGCAACAGAAGGGACATGAAGGAGTTGACATAGAC
>CAXBRZ010000071.1:0-9813 GCA_963978075.1 uncultured bacterium
GATCTGTGTTGCCAGCCCCGGTGCCCTTGAGTCGGCAGGCGGATCAGGCGGTGGACTGGAATGAGCGAGCGCTTTCCGATGCTCTCAAGCGCCATGCCCGAGGTGAATCCCAGGCTCGCTGGGACACGATCGACTTCAAACTCGACTGAGTCAGGCGCGCGAGAGAAAACTGTACGGCAGTTCTTCCTGCGGATGCACGTCCTCACGGTCCCGGCGCGGATCCTCGACGACTCGAATCGCACCCAGGGTGGCGGCATCGCGACACAGCCCCAGGATTCTCGCGGCCAGTGCTTCCAACTCGGCGGCGCCCAGTTTGCGCACGGTGGCCTGGACCGCACTTTCCCCCGAGAGGGGTCGATGGGCGGTCAGGTTTGCCTTGAGACGCATCCAGGCATCGGCAACCGCGGCCGGCATGTCCGAGCCGTCGATTTGCTCGAGATGTTTCGAGTAAGCATTCACAAGACGCTGTTTCAATGGAAGATTTGAAACCAGTTCCAGGGCGGCGGCGTGCAGCGTGCGGACGTAGGCCATACTCTCAATCCCCTGTGCGTGCGTGTCGTTGCGACTTGCCGCTCGATCGGGCGGCTTCGCTGGCGTCAGGGTCCGTTCCGAAACACCATCGTGAACCCTAAGGCACACAAGGCATTGCAATCAAGGGATAAGATCGAAAATCTGTTTCTGTTTTTAGGTAGGGTTCATATCTGCGCGTCTGGGGTTGCGCGCGAATATACGGATCGCGCAGCCATGGAGCCGGTGCGAACATACCCTTTCCGGAGCCAGAGAGCCTTTGCCATGCGCGAGCCGCGGTCGGTCATTTTGGGGTGGTGCGGCGCCGGACTGGCGTTGCCGATCGTCTTGGGCGGGGGATCATGGCTCTCCTACCAAGCGGGGTGGGGGTTTCTGTCCGAGGGGCTGAGCGGGCCTTTTCTCTTTTCGACGCCCTTCGCGCCCTTTGTGATTCAGGCCTCGTTCGCGGCGCACGGAACCGCGCTCCTTGCGCCGGCGCTCCTCGCCGCCTTCATCAATCTGTTCCTCTATGCGTTTGAAGGATGGCTGTATCTGCGTTGGCGCTCATTGCCGCCGGTAGATCGCTACCTGCGGCTCGTGCCGGCCATGGGGGCATTGCATTTTCTGTTGGTGGCCGTAGCCTCGGTGTGGGCCTTCGGTCACTGATCCGCAACGGCGTGTGTCGCAGCGCCTTGCGTAGGAGGGGGGGATGTTTCTTTACGTGTGTCTCGGGACCCGGGATCCGGCCCGCGCCCGGGCGTTTTACGACACCGTACTCGGTTCCTTGGGGATCTCGCGCTGCCCGGTGGAGCAGGACGGCTTCGGCGAGTGGAGCGGTTGGGGCCATTACGAGCGCGACGGCGCCGAGCAGCTTGCGCTGTGGCTGTGTCCGCCCTTTGACGGTGGTCTGGCAACCCCCGGCAACGGCGTGATGCTCGCCCTGAAGGCGCAAACCCTGGAGGCGGTACAGGCCTTTTATCGCGCTGCACTCGAGAACGGTGGTTCGTGCGAGGGGCCTCCGGGATGGCGGCCGCAGTACAACGCGGATTTCTATGCCGCCTACGTCCGCGATCCGGACGGCAACAAGCTGGCGGCGGTGTGTCGCGGCATTTGGCCCCCGCAGAGCACTCCATGACCTCCCGGAACCCGTGGTTTGCCGCGCTCCTCATGGCCTCCGTGGGCGCCTATGCGCAGATGCCGGTGGCTGACCTCATCCTGACACACGCTCGCGTCCACACGCAGGATCCATCGCAGCCCGAAGCCGAGGCGGTCGTCGTCCAGAACGGGCGGATCGTGTTCGTAGGCTCCGCGCAGAATGCCGCGGCGTACCAGGGTGCCGAGACTCGGGTTGAGGACCTCGGCGGACGCACCGTCTTGCCAGGCCTGTCGGATGCGCACGTGCACCTCCAGCAGGGAGAGTTTTTCCACCACCAGTTGTGTGACGTGCGGGCGTTCTCGGTCGAGGAAGGACTCGATCGGGCGAAACGCTGTGCCGCGACGGCGCCTGAGGGCGACTGGGTCGTGGGTTACGGCTGGTACGATCTTGACGAGCCAGCGTTTGACCATCTGACGCGAGAACAGTTGGATTCCGTCGCGGGCGAACGGCGCCTCGCGATCATCTCCCGCGACAGCCACACGATCTGGGTCAATACCCGGGTTCTGAACGATTACGCGATTGCCGATGACACACCGTCACCCACGGGTGGTCAGATCGTTCGTGACGCGACGACGGGCGCTGCAACCGGGATGCTCATCGACGCGGCGGCGCTGCCAGTGCTGCAGGACATCCAGTATCGCTCCAGTTATTCAAAACCACTGCCGGATCTCCTGAAGGCCGCGGTCCGTCATTTCAACACCCTCGGAATCACCTCGTTACTGGATGCGTTTGCAGACGAGGAGACCCTGAACGCCTATGTGCAACTGGATCGCACCGGCCAGCTGAATGCCCGGGTCACGCTTGCGGCACCGGTGATGCCCGGGAATTTCCGGGAGGAAATACCCCGCATCGCGCAGCGGCGCCAGTTGGAGTCCGCCAACGTTAGGCTCAGGTACGTGAAGGTGCTGGCCGACGGGAACGGCGAGGTGGGGCTGGCGAGCTACCTCCACCGTGATGGCAGCGGTGGCAAGTCCCCCGGGTACTACAGCGATGCCGAGATGGCCGAACTGGTTGCGCTTGCCGAAAAGCACGATCTCGCGGTCTTCGTGCACACCATCGGCGACGGCGCGGCGCGACAGGTCCTCGATGCGGTGGAGGCGGCGCGGCACCGCAGTCCGGTGACGGCGCTTCGGCATACCTTGACGCACCTGTGCTGGATCGACACGGCGGACATGCCCCGACTGACCCGCTTGGGCGTCGTGGCGAACATCCAGGAAGGCTGGCTGGCGCCCGCCGCGTTTGGCGGTCCGCCGGGCTACGACTATTCGCGCAGTACGGCCACCGGTCCGCTCGGCCCATGGCTTGCCGGGCGCGTCATGCCCTACGGAGACCTACAGGCAGCCGGCGCCCGGCTCGCCGCAGGCAGCGACTGGTTCTATACAGACGAAAACCCTTGGAACGACCTGCAGGCGGGCGTCACGGCTCGCGACCCGGACGGAGCGAATCCGCAGGCCATGCTGCCGGAGTACGCGGTGGGCCTGCCTGCGCTGTTGGCCGCGAGAACGACCGGTGGTGCCTTTCAGGCGTACCGTGAGGGCGACTTCGGCGCCGTGGTGGCCGGGCGGCGCGCAGATCTCATCGTGCTCGACAAGGATCCCATGGACCTTGACCCGATGCAGATCCATTCCGTACAGGTGGACCAGACCTACTTCGACGGCAAGCTGGTCTATGAGCGTTGACGGCAAGCGAGGCGAGGCATGTTGTCAATGACACGTTTTTATAGTCTCGCGACAGAGCGAGCAGGGGTCGTGAGTCTTTGATGATTTTCCACTGAGGTATGGATTGCAACTTATTAATTAATAAATTTAATTTCTCTAGAGTTCATTCGGATTCTGAGATTCCTTACGAGTTTTTCTAGTTCTTTTTATCAGGATCGGCCGAAGCGCCGCTGCCCAGGCGTCGGATCCACCACCATGCCAGTCCGCAGACTCCCCAGAGGGGTGCCACCGCGAACAGCGTGTCGGACACCGAGTGTGATCCGGCGTCCGCCTGAAGGAATCCACGCACGGCGCAGGCGAGCAGAACAAGGCCTGCGAGGCGACGAATCGCGGGGCGCTGGTAAAGGCTCATGGTCCGGTCCGCGCGGGTCGCGCGTCCTCCGGTCGGAGCATCGTGACCCCCGCCGGCGGGGGCGGCCATACGCCTACGTCGACCCGCCAGCCCTTGGGAAGCACCGGTGCGATGGGCTCGGGTTGGTAGTTGCTGGCGATCAGGACTCCCGCGCGCCAGTCCAGGAAAAGGCCCGTGGGGAGGTCCTCGATGGCGACCCCCGCCCGCCGGTAGACCTCCCGAACGACCTCGCGTTCGAAATGGCCATCCTCGGTGGAGGCTCCGATGACGGTGACGCTCCCCTGGCCGAGCCTGCGGTATAGGGCGGCTGCCTGTCCCCGGTAATAGCCGTCATCGAATCGGGCGAGCGTCTCGGTTCCCGATCGAGGAATCCAGAGGTCCGCCCACCGCTGCCACGGGTGGAGGTGGTCTTGGTGGCGGACGGCGTGATGGACGGAGGCCGGAAGCATGTCGAAGCCCTGAAGGTCGGCGCCGACGAGGTCTGCTATCGACGCGCCCCATGCGGCCTCGGGGAAATGGCCGTGTGCATCCTTAAGACCGGTGCGGGCTGTGAGGATGAGGTGTCCGCCGCGTTGGACGTAGTCCTGCCAGCGCTGCACCAGATCTCGACCGACGCTCTGGTAGGCCGGCACCACCACGAAGGGGTAGTCCTCAAAGCGATCGCCCTCGCCGAGGAAGGTCAGCGGTGCTCCGGTCGTGCGCACGGCGAGTGTGATGTCGTTGCGCTGCGCCCAGGTGTTCCACAGCTTCGTCTGTGGCGAGATCTCAAGGTCCCAGTAGTTGTCATGACTCCAGAGCACGCCGGTGGACCGCGCGGCAAACTCCGCGGGCATGACGGCGGCCGCGTCGAGGGTGGCTGAAAGTGCCTGAAGCTCGCCTGCGGTCTCGACGTACTCCCGGCCGGTACGAGACAGGGTGATCCCGTCGGTGCCGACGATGCCTTCATGAAACATCTCGCTACCCTTGAGCGGATGCCGGTAGCGGTAGGTACTGATGAAAGAGGCACCCGAAGCGAATGCATGCCACATCCACAGGCGGATCGCGCCAGGGACCGGCTGGGGATTGACCTCCCCCCAGTTCACCTGGCCGGGCTGCAGTTCCATGATCCCGAAAACACCGCGCGGCGCGCCGTAATAGGCGGCAGCCTCCATGAGGTTGGCCGGTTTGCCGATTCCGTAACTGTCACCGCCCAAGAGGTTCGAGCCCTGCACCGGATAGAGCGTGAACGTCGAGAAGTCGAGTCCTTGTGTCCGCCACGGATCGGTGGTGGTGGCGACGTTGGTGTAGTTGGTGGTGATCCATTGCGTGGGCGTCGTGCGCCGGCGCAGCGTCGCGGCCTGTGACTCGAGAAAGCGCGCGGTCTGGTCGGCGCGGAAGCGCGCGAGGTCCAGAAGGGCGTGCGGGCTGAGCTTGTCCTCGGCAGCGAGCGTGGCATTCGGCAGGAGTACCTGTTGGAAGTTCTGGTAGTCCGAACTCCAGAACTGGCCGCCCCAGGCATCGTTGAGTTTCTCGATGGTGACATAGCGCGCGCGCAACCAACGCTGGAACTCCTGCCGCGCGGCGGCACTGAAATCGGGCAGCGTTCCGGGTTCATTGTCCAGCTGCCAGCCCCAGATCCGTCGGTCGTGTCCGTAGCGGCGGGCCATCGCGTCGACAATCCGCGTCACGAAGTGCTGGTAGTGTGGATCCGCAAGGGACACTTCGGCGCGGATGCCGTGCTGGTGCCTCTGACCGCGATCGTCGACGCGATAGATCGCGGGATAGCGTTCTCCCATCCAGGCCGGAGGGGCAGAGGAGGGCGTTCCAAGAATCACCTTGAGACCGGCCCGGTCGGCTTCGGCAATGGCCTCATCCAGCCAGCGAAAATCAAACTGCCCCTCGCGTGGCTCGAGCGCGGACCAGGCGAACTCGGCCAAGTGTGTGAAACGAAAACCGAGCCGCGCCATGGCCGCGAAGTCGCGGCTCCACTGCGCGCGTGGCCACTGCTCGGGATAGTAGTAGACGCCGACGCTGAACAGCCCGGGCTGCCTGGTCGCCTGCTCGCGCACCTTCTCCGTCGCGGCGCCGTTCAGTGCCAGACTGCCCGATGCCCAAAGAGCGAGTCCGCACAAGGCCATGCCAAGGTGCAAGGATCGGTCGCGCAGCAGTGCAATCATGGCCAAAGCCTCTTCGGTGACGTCGACTGCATCAGCAGCAGGAAATGGGCGGCGGACCAGCTGAAGTTTGCAGCATTCAGGCCGCGCCCGCTCAGGGGGTCGTAATTCTCATACACCGGATCATCGCGCCCAAGGCCGGCGGCGTGGCGCAGCAGTCGGTCACGCGTACTGCGCGCAAGCTCCCGGTGGCCGGTGCGCTCCAGGCCTTCGACCGCGAAATAGGCCTGGTCGATCCAGACCGGTCCGCGCCAGTAGCCCCGCTCGGCATCAAACGCAGGGTCGGCTCGCGACAGGCTCGGGAAGGGCACGAGGGTGTTGAAGGACCCTGGATCCGCGAGGTGTCGTGCGACCGATCGAGCCTGCGAGGGCGTCGCGATCCCTGCCCACAACGGCAGCCACGTCTCCGGACCCGGATGACCGATGAAACCAGCGCCATCCATGCGCCGGTCGGCGAAAAGACCGCTCGCAGCATCGAAAAGGTGATTGCGCACGCGCCGCGCCAGTGCGCTGGCCTCGGACTGCAGCAGGCGCGCGTCCGCCTTGTTGCCGAGTTGCGTGGCGAACCGTGCCAGCAGCATGGCATCCACAACCAGGTAGGCATTGAGGTCGGGGGACGCCTGGTCCATCGACCACTGACCCGCGCCGTTGTCCCGCATCGTCGTCCTGGCAAACCGCTCGGCATTGTCCATGCCGCTCTCCCAACGCGCGGCGATGAGCGATCCGTCGGTGCTCCCGTACTCAGCCAAGCCATCCCGATCGTGGTCCCGGGCCTGCCACCACCAGCGGTGATAGGCGAGCAAGCGGGGGTAGATCGCTGCGAGAAAGTCTCGATCGGAATCGGCGGCAAGGATGGCAGCCACCGCCCAGGCGGCGAGGGGTGGCTTGCTATTGCGCCAGTTGTCCGCCTGCGAGTCGGCGTAAATCACGTCAGGCACCATGCCGTCTTCGCGCTGGCGCGCGAACATGGCCTGCACCTGTGCCTTGGCAAGCGGAGGGTCCAGGGCTGCCAGGGCAGCCGCATGCTTCCAGGAATCCCACGCCCAGAAGCCGTCGTAGTCGGGGCTGGAAGAGGAGGGCAGGAGACCGTCGAACTGCAGCGCGCCGCGGGGCGCCCGCCAGTTGCCGTAGAGCGTCTCCACCAGTTTGGTGGCGAGTTGCATTCCTTCGCGGGTGCGCCATTGCGGCGCGAGCAGACCCTGCAAACGGCGAAGGCGCAGATGCCACCGTTGCGTTGCTGCCTCGACCGCATCCGCATCGCGGGATCCTGCGGGAATCGCCCGGTCGGGTGTCCCGTCGGCACGGGTGTAGCGGCACTCGACGGTGGTGCGCACCGTATCGAGATTGCCTGCCGTGGTGACCTCTGGCCTGCTGAGGAGATACAGGTAACCGGATGCTCCATCCACCGGGTGCGTCTCGAACTCTGCGTGCGAGGGTTCAAGCAAGCCGAGCCTTGCTCCGCTCTCGCGCCACACGCGGGTCACCACGACCGCGATGTCCGCCGACGCGAAGGCCAAGGTGCTCTCAAGCCGATAGCCCGGCCCGGACACCTCCTGTCGAAGCTGACCGGGCAGCGACCAGGAATGGATGCGACTGACGGGCAGGGCGACAGAAGAACGTTCGCTGACGAGCGGAACGAGTCCGACCCGCAAGGTCAGATCCTCGATTCCGTCTGCAGTGCTGATGGGGCCCACAAAGCCCGGTCGCAGGTCGTCTTCTGCCGGCAGGGCATAGCCGCACCAGGAGCCCTGATCGTGCAGGGCGTTGGGGCGCGCATTGCGGCCCACGTGGCGATCGAGCGCATTCGGGTAGTCTGCTGGCTGCACGCCCACGGGCAGAGCCTGAACGGGCGTGACGATCATGAGGCTCACGGCCAGTGCGCCAAGCCCAGTCCTGCGGAGCCATGGAAGGTGTGTCACGAGTCGCAACGTAGCACGGTCACCGGCCGGCAATCAGGGGCTCGCGCCGAAAGCGGCAAGAACGCCTAGAATCGACCCGCGGCTCGGTGCACGGTGTGCCGGCGGGGGAGTGTGCAAATGCTGAATTCGAAGTGGAAGGCCGGTCTGTTGGGGCTCTTGTGCGGCGTGAGCGTCCTGTCTCCGGTGGCATTCGCCGGCAAGGCGTCCAACCGAGTCGAGTTCGTCGGCTCGTTGTTCACCGGCGCCACGCAAGACGAGAATTTCAATCGCATCGATCAATTGTTCCCGACGGCGGATGTGCCGGCCTCGAGCCAGCCACAACCCTGGCCGAACGGGTCAAAAATACAGTTGCCTGCCCACTTTCGCAGCAACGGCAAGCCGCTTAGGACCCGGGATTTTCTTCGCGACACCGATACCGCGGCGCTGCTGGTGCTGAAGGACGGCAAGGTGCGTTTTGAACGTTACTGGCTGACTGGTTCACCGGACGCCCATTGGCTGTCCATGTCGGTCGCCAAGAGCTTCGTCTCGGCCATGATCGGCATTGCCGTCGACGAGGGCAAAATCGGCAGCGTCGAGGATCCGGTGACGAAGTACCTGCCGAATCTGGCCGGTTCCGGCTACGACGGCGTGCGCATCAAGGACATCCTGCAGATGTCCTCAGGCGTGCGCTGGAACGAGGACTACTCGGATCGTAACAGCGACATCGCGCGCCTAGGCACGACGCTTGCGACCGGCGGATCCTTCGCGGATTTCCCGGCGCAACTGCCGCGCGAGTTCGCGCCGGGCACGTTTAATCGGTACAACAGCACCGATACGCTCGTGCTCGGGCTCCTGCTGGAGAAAGCGACAGGAGTTCGGATTGCCAGTTACATGCGCGAGAAGCTCTGGGGACCGCTCGGCGCCACCGACCGCGCTTACTGGCTGACCGATGACAGCGGTACCGCGATGGCCTTCGGCGGGTTGAATGCCACGGCGCGCGACTACGCACGGCTTGGCGAGTTGTACCGGTTGAACGGCGTTTGGCACGGCCGGCAGGTGGTGCCGTCGGACTGGGTGAAATCATCGATTACCCCGGACGCGCCGCACCTCATGCCAGGAGTCCGTGCGAACTCGGATTCCGACATGGGCTATGGCTACCAGTGGTGGGTTCCCGGCGGCGGCGATGACCAGGACTTCTGCGCCATCGGCGTCTACAACCAGAACATCTATGTGAATCCCCGCGAGCATGTCGTGATCGTGAAGCTGTCGGCGAGCCGCAATTACGGGCGCACGAATGACGACAGCAGCTGGCGCGAGCACGACCATATGGGGCTGTTCCGGGCGATCGCGCGTACGGTGCACTGAGTCGCACGGCGGGGATTGCCTTGGGGGAGCTGCGGTCGGTCAGCCGACGCGCGAGGAGAGGGCTCTCGTGCTCAAGGCGCAGCTTGCGCGCTTGTGGACGCTGACTAAAGTTACAGATAGGCGACTATAAAAACGGCCTGAGGTGCAGTTTCATCCAACGGAACTAATGGTAGAGATTTGGCAGCCATCGTTCGAGAATCTCCGCAGGAAAGCCGAGACTGACCGGGGCTCTCGGCCCTTTAGCAACCAGCAGCCCTCGATCGAGCAGTCTCGCTACAGTCTCTCGAGCGCGCCTCTCCTCGTAGCCGGTAATGCCAGGCGCCTTGCCTCTGGGCACGCTTCCGGAATAAAACGCTTCGCGCAGCATTTCAAACGATCCGTTTGGGAGTCGGCGTGCTGCGACCTCTTCAGTGACGTAGATCTCGATGCGTCGCAGAATTTCCTGTGGAGTGAGCAGCCTTTCCATAAATTTGACTTGGTCGATGCAGATGCGAAGAAAGAATTGACAAAACCGGAGCAACTCTTCTAGCGACAGCGCGCCGCGACCGTCGAGCGCGTTGCGCTTCGGTAGATCTGCCGACGAAAGATGTAATTTGTATTCGTCGGCGTTGCGAGCGAGCCCCCGGGCGATCGACCACAACGTGCCGCCCCCGAGAAGTCGATG
>CAXBRZ010000072.1:0-9739 GCA_963978075.1 uncultured bacterium
AGCATGTCATTCCGCTGGTGGCCATCGAGGACGAGCCGAGGTTCGCCTACCGTGGCCTGCACATGGACGTGGCGCGCAATTTCCAGTCGCGCGACGTCGTGTTCCATGTGCTGGACCTGATGGCACGGCACAAACTCAACACACTGCACCTGCACCTGACCGATGACGAAGGCTGGCGTCTTGAGATCAAGGGACTGCCGGAACTGACCGAGGTCGGCGGCCGCCGCGGTCATCACAGCGATCCCCTCGCCATGCTGCCGCCGGCCCATGGATCGGGTCCTGATCCGTCGGATCCGCACGGTAGCGGGTATTACACGGCACAGGACTACATCGCGATCCTTCGCTACGCGGCGGCCCGACACATCACGGTGTTGCCCGAGATCGAGATGCCCGGCCATGCACGTGCGGCGGTCATGGCCATGGAGGCCCGCGCGCGCCGTCTCGCCTCCAGTGATCCTTCGCGCGCGCTCGAGTTCCGCCTTGCCGACCCGGATGACCGGTCACGCTATGTCTCGGCGCAGGGATTCTCGGACAATGTGATCAATCCGGCCCTCCCGTCGACCTACCGGTTCATCGGTCATGTCATGCGCGCCGTGGCGGCCTTGCACCGGGCGGCGGGAACGCCGCTTCAGATGATCCATCTGGGAGGCGATGAACTCGCGCGGGGAGCCTGGACGGATTCGCCGCTGCTGACACGCTGGATGCAGGCGGAGGGACTGAAGGATCGCGATGCTGTGTGGGACCGTTTCTACGACACGGTCGGGCGGATGGCAGCGAAGGAGCACCTGCGCGTGGCCGGATGGGAGGAGATTGCTGCGCGGCGCGAGCGTGCCGGTGGACCTCTCGTGGCCAATGAGGCGCTCAAGCCGCACGCGTTCCAGGCCTTCGTCTGGAACAATCTGGAAGGCGCGGAGGATCTGGGCTTAAGGATAGCCAACGCCGGGTTCCCGACAGTGCTCGCGCCGGTGAGTGCTTACTACCTTGACATGGTGTACAACCCGAATCCCGAGGAACCGGGCGCGACCTGGGCGCCACCGATCGCGCTGGAGACCTCGTTCCTGTTTGATCCGGCAGACTATGCGCGCCGCATGCCGGGTGATGGCAGTGGCCGGGCAACCCTGTCGGATACCGGCGCGGCCCACCTGCGCGGACTCGAGGCGACGCTGTGGAGCGAAACCATGCGCGAGCCCGCCAGCATCGATTACCTGATGCTGCCGCGGATGCTCGCGCTTGCGGAGCGGGCCTGGGCGCCGGAGCCGGCCTGGCGCGATGCGCCGACGCCGGCCAATCCGGCCTATGCCCTTGCCTGGTCACAGTTCATGAACCAGGTGGGGAAGGTGGCCTTGCCGGCCTTGGATGACGCCGGTCTCAATGCCTATCGCATCGCGGCGCCGGGCCTTGAGGTACGTGACGGTCACCTCCTCGCCAACCACGAATTCCCGGAGATGGTCCTGCGCTACAGCCTCGATGGCCGTGATCCAGTCGCAGACAGTCCGCGATACAACGGGCCTCTGCCACTTTCAGCGAACATCCGCGTGGCCGCATTTGACCGGCGCGGCCGCCGTGGCTGGGTGGCCTTGGTGCAACCATGAGCCGAAGTCCGCGCGAGGTGGTTGTCTGCGCTCCGATGGATGGTCGCGTGGTGCCGCTGCAGGGCGTGCCGGATCCGGCCTTCGCGCAAGGCCTCGTCGGTGCCGGTGTGGCGATCGATCCGGTCGGCGAACTTGTGGTCGCTCCGTGTGCGGGTGTGTTGCGTCGCTCGGGACACGCACATGCCTTCACCGTCGAGACCGAGGCAGGCGACGTGCTGGTGCATGTCGGTATCGATACCGTGGCGTTGGCAGGCGAGGGCTTTACGGTACTCCGCGAAGATGGGAGTCGGGTGGATGCTGGCGATGAGATCCTGCGACTGGATCTTGATCACCTCGCGCATCGCGCGCCGAGTCTCGTGAGCCCCGTTCTGGCACTTGGCGTCGCGGAGCGGTCTCTCACGGATCTGTGCCACACCGGTATTGTCCGGCGCGGAGCGCCGCTCTATCGCATGACGGTTGCCGCCGAGTCCGCTGCGGCCACAGGTTCTGCGGAGCTGCAGGTGCGTCGAGCCCGGGTGCGCGGCGAACATGGCCTGCATGCCCGTCCTGCAGCAGAACTCGTGGGCATCTTGCGCGGCTTGCGTGCTGACGTGTGGGTGAGCGTACATGGCAAGCGCGCTGATGCGCGCAGCATTACGGCGCTGATGGCGCTTGGCACTGCGCAGGGCGATGAAGTGCTGCTGGAGGCGGCAGGTGATGACGCGGGGGTGGCGTTGGATGCGCTGTCAGCCTGCTTCGATCCGCCTGTATCAAAGTGTGAGACGCCGCGGGCGGTAGCGGAACTGCCGGGGCAACTGGCAGCGCTGGTTGCCGTGCGCGGTGTTGCGGCAGGCCCGGCCTGCCGGTGGGTTGCACACCAATGGTCGTTTCCGCTCGCCTCGGGCGATTACACTGCCGAGATCCGCAGGCTGGATGAGGCGCTCGCGGCTGTCACGCTGCAGTTGGCGGGCGAAGCGCAGCCGCTCAAAGGGGCACGGCGCGACATCCTTGAGGCGCACGCCGCGATGCTTGCTGACCCGGCATTGCGCGAATCGGCCGTAGGCCGTGTCCGGCTCGGCGACGGGGCGGCAAGGGCGTGGGCAACCGCGTGTGAAAGTATGGCGTCCCGGCTGCGACAGTCACCCGATCGCAGGATGGCGGAACGGGCGGCCGATCTTGCCGACGTGTCCCAGCGGGTGCTGGTGCATCTGCTGGGAGCTCCGCCGGTAACCGCGATACCTGATGGCTCGATCGTGGTCGCGGACGAACTGCTTCCCTCGCAGTTGCTCGCGCTGGACCCCGCGCGTGTGGGCGCGGTGGTCACGGCGCGCGGCGGAACGACGGCCCATGCCGCGATCCTCGCGGCGGGACTTGGCCTGCCGATGCTGGTGGCGGCCGGGGAGACGTTGCTTGCGGTTCCCGATGGGGAGTGGCTCATCGTCGATGCCGAGCAGGGCCACGTCGAAGTCGGACCGACCGACGAGCGGCGGCGCGAGTTTGCCTCGGTCTGTGCCTTGCGTGAGGAGCGGTTGCGCGCGGCACGCGCGGCGGTGCACGCGCCCGTCACCCTGGCCGATGGCGAGAGTGTGTGCGTCGAGTGCAATCTCGGGCGCGCGACCGAGGCGAAAGCGGCGGCCGCAGGGGGCGCTGAGGGCGTCGGTCTGCTGCGTACGGAGTTCCTCTTCCTCGAGCGCACGAGTGCGCCGGATACGAGCGAACAGCAGGCCGAATATGCCGCGGTGACGGAGGCGTTCGCGGGGCGTCCGGTCACGATCCGCATCCTCGACGCGGGTGGCGACAAACCGCTGCCTTTCGTGTCGTTGCCGAGGGAAGACAACCCGGCCCTTGGGCTCAGGGGCCTCAGGACCGGACTGGCCTACCCCGAACTACTCTCGAACCAGCTCAAGGCGCTCGCGGCGACACCGGGCGAGGTGCGCGTGCTGTTGCCGATGGTGAACGACGTGACGGAACTTCGGCAGGTCCGGGCGATGCTCGCCGAGGCGGGACGCACGCTGCCGCTCGGCGTGATGATCGAGACGCCGGCCTCGGTGCTGCTGGCGGACAGCCTGGCTGCCGAAGCGGACTTTTTCTCGATCGGCAGCAACGACCTTGCGCAGTACGTGCTTGCGATCGACCGACTGCATCCCACCCTCGGATCGTCCCTTGACGGACTCCACCCCGCCGTCCTGCGCGCCATGCAGACCGCCAGCCTCGCGGCACGGCGTGCCGGCAAGCCGGTGGCGGTGTGCGGTGGCCTTGCCGCCGATCCCGATGCCATCCCGCTCTTGGTCGGCATGGGCATTCGAGAGTTGTCGGTGGCGGCGGCGGCGGTGGCCGAGGTGAAGGCCGCCGTACGCGGACTTGACCCGCTGGCCTGTGCGCAATTGCTGGCCGACGCGGCGCATGCGCCGGATGCCGCCACGGTACGCGCGCGTGTACGGGAATTCCGCGCACTCTTCGATGAGGTGAGCGCATGAGGCGGGTGATGGACAGTCTGCAGCGACTGGGTCGGGCACTGATGCTGCCGATCGCGGTCCTTCCGGTGGCCGGCCTCTTGTTGCGTCTTGGGCAGCCGGATTTGCTCGATGTGGCGGTGCTGGCGGCGGCGGGCGACGCGGTCTTTGCGAACCTAGGCCTTGTGTTTGCGGTCGGTGTCGCTGTCGGGCTTGCGCGCGAGAACCACGGGGCTGCGGGACTGGCGAGTCTCGTCGGGTTTCTCATTGCCACGAAGGGCGCGGACACGCTCTTGAACGTGCCGGACTATGTGACGGCGGGACTTGCCGCCGATGCGGCCAAGACGGCGGCGGCGGCCTGGAAGACCGCGCAGCTGGCGAAGCTGACGATGCCGGTCGGCATCCTCTCGGGACTGATTGCCGGCGGCGCCTACAACCGCTTCTCGGACGTGCGGCTGCCGCCGTATCTGGCGTTCTTTGCCGGTCGGCGGTTTGTACCCATCGTGACCGGATGCATCGGCGTCGTCGTGGCACTCGCGTTTGGTTTCGGCTGGCCGTGGCTTGCCACCGGCATCGATGGTCTGTCCCACCTCGTGTCCCAGTCCGGCGCCTTCGGGCTCTTTCTGTACGGTTTTTTCAACCGTCTTTTGATCGTGACCGGGCTGCATCACATCCTGAACAACCTCGTGTGGTTCCTGCTGGGTGATTTCCATGGGGTGACCGGCGATCTCAAGCGCTACTTCGCCGGCGACCCGTCGGCAGGCGACTTCATGAGCGGATTTTTCCCGGTGATGATGTTCGGACTGCCAGGGGCCTGTCTTGCGATGTACCGGTCGGTGGAGCCGGCGCGACGGGCTCAGGCAGCCGGACTCCTCGTCTCGATTGCGCTGACCTCGTTCCTGACCGGCGTGACCGAGCCGATCGAATTCACGTTCATGTTTCTTGCCCCGGTGCTCTACCTGCTGCATGCGGTGCTGACCGGCGTGTCGATGGTGCTGATGCATGTACTGGGTGTGCATCTGGGATTCAGCTTCTCGGCGGGGCTCTTCGACTACGTCCTCAACTTCGGCAAGTCGACCCACCCGTGGCTGCTGCTGCCGGTTGGCGTTGCGTATTTCGCGGTGTATTACCTCGTTTTCCGCATCATGATTTCGTGGCTCGACCTGCCAACGCCGGGCCGCGAGGCCATTCCCGCCGGTGCGCCTGCGGCGGCGGATGTCGCAGGTGAGCGGGTCGGGCGGATGGTGGCGGCGCTCGGTGGCGCGGACAACCTGCGTTCGGTGGATGCGTGCACGACGCGGTTGCGTCTGGGCGTGGTTGATGCAGCGCGTGTGGATGCCGCCGCATTGTCCGCGCTCGGTGCGATGGGCGTTGTGCGGCCAAGCCCCACGGCGGTCCAGGTGGTGCTGGGGCCTGTGGCCGATCAGGTGGCGGCTGACATCCGCGCCCATCTCGGTGGCACCGCGCGTGCGGTCACGGTTCCCGCCACCTCGGTTGCTCAGGCTTCAGCGTCCCCGCCGCCGTTGCCGACCGAGCCACTGCTCGCGCTGCTCGGTGGATCGAGCAATATTGTCTCGGTGACCGCGGCGGCAGGAAGGTTGCTCGTGACGGTGGCGAATCCCGACGCGTTGCGTCGTGACGGCCTCGAGGACGCCGGCGTGACGGATCTCGGCGTGACCAGCACCGGTACCGTTCACCTGCTGGTGGGGGATTCGGCGCAGGCCACGGCGGCGGAGTTACGCAAGAGTCTGCAGTAGTACCTCGCGTCCTCAGCGGGGATGCAGTTGTCCGTCCAAAACACGGAACACACGTTCCTCGCGTACGTCGCGGGCCACATGGTCGCGCAGATTGAACCGCGATTGGGTGCCGAGGTAAGTCACTCGAAGTGATCCGGTCTCAAGAGGCCGGCCCTTGCGGGCAGTGCCTTCGACGTCGTGCACCCACGCGGCGCCTGCCAATGCATCGGCACTGTAGACCCGGGCGTCACCGTCCGGCAGTACGGCGAGTGCCGTGTCCTCGTCGATACCAAGACCCTCGATCTTGTCGCCCTTGCGTGCTGCCATCTCGTTCGCGCGGGTGAGGAAGGCAACCAGGCGCCCGAGGCGCCGACGCTTGTCGAAATGCGAGTCCGTGAAATATCCCTTCAGCACGTCCAGATGCAGGAAGTCCGTGTCGATCGTGATGTCACGACCTTTGGGATCGGCAAGGGCAAGGTCGCTCGTGACCACCGCCGGGGTGCGCGCGGAGAACAGGTATTCGCCGAGGATGGCAAGTCCGGCGCTCGTTCCGGCGAGGGGTTTGCCGGCCGCCACATGGGCATCGATCAGTCGCGCAACATCCGTATTTTTCCAGAACGCCGTGTACCGTGACTGATCGCCGCCGGCGATGAAGATTCCGTCGGCGGCGGCGAGGCAGTCGAGCATGACCGGATCGCGCGCGGCGCGTCGGCCGTGAAACACGAACGTGTCGACCGATACCGCGCCACGAAAGCGACGATAGATCTCATCGGCGACATCGGTGCTCATGGAGGCACGCAGCACCACGATGTGGCCATGCCCTGCCCTCTGCAGGAACCACTGCATGGCATCAGGATCGTGATCCCCGCCACCCATCAGGAGGAGGCCGGCCCCGACCGCTTCGGGGGTGGGAGCTACCGGGTCGCCGATCTGGAAATGCTCCAGCGGCGAGCGTCCCGACAGACGCGTCGATGTGCCGTCGACCGTTCCACAGGCGCCTGCAACACCGGCCATTCCCAGTAGGAGTAGGCCGGTCAACAGGCTGCGGACGTTAGTCGGCCGTGACAACGGGGACACCCCCTGCCTTGAAGACCGTGCCGGCCTTCATCACGAACTGCACGGAGCGCAGCGTCGACACGTCCTTCAGCGGATCGCCCGCGACGGCAATCACGTCGGCGTAATGGCCCGCACTCAGGGCGCCAAGATCCTTTTCACGGTGCAGCAGTGTTGCCGCATTGATGGTGGCGGACTGCAGCGCATAGGCGGCCGGAATTCCCGCGCCGACCATCAGCTCAAATTCATGCGCGTTGGTGCCGTGCGGATACACGCCTGCGTCCGTGCCGAAGGCGATCTTGACACCCGCGCGATAGGCGCGGCCTGCCGTCGCCTGGATCTGCGGGCCGATTTCCAGTGCCTTGCGTGCGACCTGTGGCGGGAAGAAGCCCGGGACCTTCGCCTTCTCGGCAACGAAGGTGCCGGCGCTGATGGTTGGCACATACCAGGTGGAGTGCTCCTTCATGAGCTTCATCGTCTCCTCGTCGAGGAACGTGCCGTGCTCGATGGAGTCGACGCCGCCCACCACCGCGCGGCGGATGGCTTCCTTGCCGTGGGCATGTGCCGCCACGACAAAGCCGTAGTCACGCGAGGTGTTCACGAGCGCCCGGATCTCCTCCAGCGTCAGCTGCGGGTTCTCGCCGCTCGATCCTTCGTCCAGCACGCCGCCCGAGGGCATGATCTTGATCACATCGACGCCCTGCTTGTAGTGCAGCCGGATGGCCTTCGCCGCGTCGTCCACGGAATTGATGATGCCTTCGCCGACCGCGGGATCGCCCATGAGGTCGTGGCTCAGGCCGTTGGTGGGGTCGCCATGACCGCCGGTGGAGCCGATCGCAGCGCCGGCGGTGTAGACCCGCGGTCCGACCACGACACCGGCATTGATGGCATTGCGCAGGGCCACGGAACCCAGGCCGCTGTGGTCGCCCAGGTCGCGTACCGTCGTGAATCCCGCCATGAGCGTGCGACGCGCGTACTGAGTCGAGCGGAACGCATAGTCGGCACCGTTGAGGCGGGTGCGTTCGAGACTCGACTTCGGACCCATCTCCATCATGAGGTGAGTGTGCGAGTCGATGAAGCCCGGCAGACAGGTCAGGCCGGAGAGATCGACCACCTTGTCCGCACCCGTCGTCGCAATCCCGTCGCGGACTTCGCTGATCCGCTCACCGTCGATGATCAGGGTGGTGGCATTGCGCAGGGTGCCGGAGGGCGCGTCGAAGACATGGCCGCAGGTGACGGCGGTCTTCGCGTCGGCGAGGGCGGTGCACGAGGTGCCGACGAGCAGGAGAACGGACAAGGTCGAACGCTTCATCAGGGACTCCACGGGGGGTAAGGCTGCGGTTCCGAGAATACGGCCTCGTGACTTCCGATGTCATGCGACGTCCGGAAAGAGGGACGTGGGCTGGAAAATATACATACGCCGCTCTCCTTCTTGGGAGACATTTCTTTTTGTTGACGTTGTATGTATTGTGTATGTATATGAGACCTGACGAATACGAAAGCTCGCGTCTTGCGGTCGCTGCGAGTCTGCGGGCCTTGGAACGGTCTTTGGCGGACCTCAGCGAGGCATTGCTGCACCGTCCTGCCTGGGCGAGCGCGCCTCCTGGCATCGCAACACCAGCGCTGCAGGTGGTGTGTGATGCCTATACCGCCATAGACCTCGGTCCACAGGACGCACCGAACCAGTCGGTGGTGGCTCTCGGCGTGGTCGGGGTCGACCGCGATTGCCTGCGACTCGCGGAACGGGTGAACGAATGCAAGGCGGCATTGCGGGAAGTGTGTGCTCCGTTGCAGCGTGTCCGCCGCCGGGTGCCGGTCAAGGGAGGAGGCACCGAATCCATCCCGGTGGTGCGCGCGATGCTGCGCTCGATTCAGCGCAGCGAGGTCAACCTGCTGGCTGCCTACCGCCGACTGCCGATCCTGGGCGCGCAGCCGCAGAGCATCGCCTACACGCGTGCCAAAACCCGCGCGGTCTACCGCAAGACCATTGGCGAGATCGGGGATCTCCTGCAGACAAACGATTCCCCTGCCGCCATCCGCGACCGCGCGCGCCTTGCCGGCCTGCGCGCAAGCGAAACGCATCTGGCCTTGGTGCGCGACCATTACGAGAACATCCGCGCCAACGTGGTCTACGCCGGGTTGGACCGCCGCGGCCGTGGCCGCATCATGATTTCGGCGGAATTACCGATCCTGTACCTGCAGCGCACGGGCAGTGAACCGCCGCGGATCAGCTATC
The DNA here is from genome assembly GCA_963978075.1 of uncultured bacterium. Taxonomy (GTDB): domain Bacteria; phylum Pseudomonadota; class Gammaproteobacteria; order Steroidobacterales; family Steroidobacteraceae; genus CAIKZZ01. Next base: position 9,050 of record CAXBRZ010000072.1, read on the forward strand.
CCGAGCCTGCAGGCTCGGAAGCGAAACCACCGCGAAAACCACGCCAGTCGAAAATCGAGCCGGAACCGTGGCTCGAGTCACTGCCGGTCCACCGCTACCTTCCAGGTGCCACGGCAGGTCGGCGGCGCTGAACCTCGCCTCAATAGTGGGGCGGGCTTTCGACCTGGGTCGCCGAAGCCCCCGCATCCAGGACAATGATCGCCCGCGTAAACAAGCGGTTACCGCGCATTTTCCAATCTGGACTATTTGGCCAAAATTGTATATCTTATTTATATACGTCACTGGAGATGTCAATGTCCGCTGATGCCGAAAAGCTGCTGGTCCGGTTTCGCGCCCAGGACAATCGGTTCGGGGTGACGCGAGACACGCTCGCGAAACTAGCCGAGGAACTGGGACTCAAAGAAACCCAGGTCATTCACTACGCATTGCGGCAGTTGGCGACGCAGATGCTGCCCGCCTACGACACGGACGACGGCGCACCGAATGCAGTCCAGCTCAAGGCGATCCAGAAGCTAGCCGGCGGCCGGCGCGGCAAGTCGGTCCGGTCGACGCTCTTTTGAGCGCCGGCCATCGAACCTGGCCCGAGCCTCAGGCAGGCCAGATTCTCTGGTGTCGGTTCCCGGAGGATGCGGCACTCAAGCCCGCGCTGAAGCCCCGTCCTGCGCTCGTGCTCACCGTCTACGACGACGA
>CAXBRZ010000073.1:0-9729 GCA_963978075.1 uncultured bacterium
GCGGATTGTGAACGGCGATGTGCCGGAGGCATTGCAGAACCGTCAGCTCATCGCGCTCGACATGGGCGCCCTGATCGCCGGTGCCAAATACCGCGGTGAATTCGAGGAGCGGCTCAAGGGTGTACTCAACGACCTTGCCAAGCAGGAGGGCCAGATCATCCTGTTCATCGACGAGCTGCATACGATGGTGGGTGCCGGCAAGGCCGAAGGTGCGATGGACGCAGGCAACATGCTCAAGCCCGCGCTCGCGCGTGGCGAGTTGCATTGTGTGGGCGCGACCACGCTGGATGAGTACCGCAAGTTCATCGAGAAGGATGCGGCGCTGGAGCGGCGTTTCCAGAAGGTTCTGGTCGACGAGCCGTCGGTGGAGGACACCATCGCGATCCTGCGTGGCCTGAAGGAGCGTTACGCGGTGCATCACAAGGTGCAGATCACCGATCCGGCCATTGTGGCCGCGGCGACCCTGTCTCACCGCTACATCAGCGACCGGCAGTTGCCCGACAAGGCCATCGATCTCATTGACGAGGCCGCCTCCCGCATCCGCATGGAGATCGATTCCAAACCGGAGGAGATGGATCGCCTGGACCGGCGCATCATCCAGCTGAAGATGGAGCGGGAGGCTTTGCGTAAGGAAAAGGACGAGGCCTCGCGCAAGCGCCTCGACCAGGCCGAGCAGTCGCTCAAGCAACTCGAGCGCGAATACGCGGATCTGGACGAGATCTGGAAGCGCGAGAAGGCGGCGAGCCAGGGCGAGGCGGACATCAAGCGGGCTCTGGAGGAGGCGCGGCAGGCCTTCGAGGAAGCGCGCAGGCACGGGGATCTCGCGAAGATGTCGGAGATCCAGTACGGGCGTATTCCAGGGCTTGAGAAACGATTGCGCGAAGCGGAGGTCGTCGACCAGTCCGTCCAGACTCTCGTGCGCAACAAGGTGACCGAGGAGGAAATCGCGGAAGTGGTGTCCAAGTGGACGGGCATACCGGTCGCCAAGATGCTGGAGGGCGAGAAGGACAAGTTGCTCAAGATGGAGACGGCGCTGGGGACCCGCGTCGTCGGCCAGTCCGAAGCTGTCAAGGCGGTGGCGGACGCCATTCGCCGCTCGCGTGCCGGGCTGTCTGATCCGAAACGGCCGAATGGTTCGTTCCTGTTCCTCGGGCCTACCGGCGTGGGCAAGACCGAACTGTCGAAGGCTCTCGCCGAATTTCTCTTTGACACGGAAGAATCCCTTGTGCGCATCGACATGAGCGAATTCATGGAGAAACACTCGGTCGCGCGCATGATCGGCGCGCCGCCGGGGTATGTCGGCTACGAGGAGGGCGGATACCTCACCGAAGCGGTGCGACGCAGGCCCTATTCCGTGATCCTGCTCGACGAGATCGAGAAGGCTCATCCGGATGTGTTCAACGTGTTGCTGCAGGTGCTGGATGACGGGCGCCTGACGGATGGACAGGGGCGGACGGTCGACTTCCGCAACACCGTGGTGATCATGACTTCGAATCTCGGCTCGCAGACGATTCAGGAGATGGCCGGCAAGGATTACGGCCGGATGAAGGCGGCGGTTCTGGAAAGCGTCTCCGAGCATTTCAGACCGGAGTTCGTCAACCGGATCGACGAGATTGTCGTGTTCCACCCGCTGGGCCGCAGCGAGATCCGCAGGATCGTCGATATCCAGATTGACGGCTTGAGGCGCCGTCTGGCCGAACGAGAGCTCCACCTGGTGTTGGAGGAGGGGGCCCTCGACCGGCTCGGCGAGGCGGGCTTCGATCCCGTCTACGGGGCCCGGCCGCTCAAGCGGGCAATCCAGACGGAGCTGGAAAACACCCTGGCGCAACGGCTGCTCGCCGGGGATTACATTCCTGGCGACACCATCGTGGTGTCTTCCGGTCGCAGCGGACTCGACTTCCACAAGCGGCGCGGCTCGGTGCACTGAGGCCCTGCTATCATCCGCCGCCCGGACTCTTGAAGCGTCCGGGCGGCGGACCCATGCAAGGGCCTGCCGGAGTCTGTGGAGGTTGCGATGCCGTTTTACGAGTACGAGTGTCAGGCCTGCGGTGCCCACCACGAGGCCATGCAGAAGATGAGCGATGCGCCGCTCAAGACCTGCCCGGAATGCGGCAGGGGAGCGCTCGTCCGGCTCATTTCCGCACCGGTGTTCCGTCTCAAGGGTGGCGGCTGGTACGAGACCGACTTCAAGTCCGACAAGGAAAAGAAGCGCAACCTGGCGGGCGGCGAAGACAAGCCGTCATCGGACGGCGAGGGCGCATCCGCGCGGCGCAAGGCGTCGAAAAAGCCGGCGCGCGAAGTCGCCAAACCGAAGGCGGAGAGGGCCGCGGTGACGGCCAGGAAGAAAAAGGCTGCCAAGGGGAAGGGGAGGCCCAAGGCCAAAACAGCGGCAAAGCGCAAGGCCACGGCGAAGCGCCGGCCGGCCCCCGCCAAGTCCAAGGCCGCCGTCAGGAAGGTTCCTTCCCGCAAGGCCCGCCGCTGAGTCGGCGGGCCTCGGCTGCCTTGCTACCGGGGCGGCCGGCGCCCTAAAATTACGGGTTGCCCCAATCGGGGTCGAGGCTACCCATGCGTTCCCATTTTTGCGGTCAGGTCAATGAGTTGCTCACGGGGCAGACAGTCCGGGTGGCCGGCTGGGTGCACCGTCGGCGGGACCATGGCGGGGTCATCTTCGTGGACCTGCGTGACCGGGACGGTCTCTTGCAGGTCGTGATCGATCCTGACAACGCCGAAGCGTTTGCGGCCGCCGAGCGCGTCCGGTCGGAATATGTCCTGTCGATCGAGGGATTGGTGCGGGCCCGGCCGGCCGGTACCGCCAACGCCAACCTTGCCTCCGGACAGGTGGAACTGCTGTGCCGAACGCTCACGGTCCTGAACCGCTCCGAGCCGCTGCCCTTCCAGCTGGACGAGGAGGTGCGTGAGGAGATCCGTCTGCGCTACCGCTATCTCGACCTGCGTCGGGACGTCATGCGCGACCGGCTCCTGCTGCGCCATCGGGCGACCCGCGCGATCCGCAATTATCTCGACGATCACCGCTTCGTGGATATCGAGACGCCGATGCTGACCAAGGCGACGCCGGAGGGCGCGCGCGACTATCTCGTTCCCTCGCGCACGCATCCCGGCTCGTTCTTCGCGCTGCCCCAATCACCGCAGATCTTCAAGCAGTTGCTGATGGTCAGCGGCTTTGACCGCTATTACCAGATCGTGCGCTGTTTCCGCGACGAAGACTTGCGCGCGGACCGGCAGCCGGATTTCACGCAGGTGGACATCGAGACCTCGTTTCTCTCCCAAGACCAGATCATGGCGGAGATGGAGGGTCTGGTGCGTCACCTGTTCAAGGACGTGCTTGGCGTCGATCTCCCCGCCTTTCCGCGCATGACGTATGCCGAAGCGATGCGCCGTTATGCCTCGGACAAGCCGGATCTGCGCATTGCCCTGGAACTGGTGGACGTGGCGGATCTCGTCCGCGACTGCGAGTTCAAGGTATTCGCCGGCCCCGCCGCTGCCGCAGATGGCCGGGTGGCCGCGCTGCGCGTTCCCGGGGGCGCCGCCATGCCGCGCAGTCAGATTGACGAGTACACGGCGTTTGTCGGCCGTTACGGCGCCAAGGGGCTGGCGTACGTCAAGGTCAACGACCTGGCACAGGGGCGCGCAGGTCTGCAGTCGCCGATCTTGAAGTTCCTCTCGGACGCAGCGGTGGACGGCATACTCTCCCGCACGGGCGCCTCCACGGGCGACCTCATCTTCTTTGGCGCCGACAAGGCGAAGGTCGTCAATGACAGCCTCGGCGCATTGCGCCTCAAGGTGGGTGCAGACCTTAAGCTGGTCGAAGAGGGCTGGCGTCCGCTGTGGGTGGTCGACTTCCCGATGTTCGAGCGTGACGAGGACGCGGGCCGCTGGGTAGCGATGCACCACCCGTTCACTTCCCCCGTCAACGAGGATCCGGCCGCATTGGCAGCCGACCCGGGCTCGGCGTTGGCCAAGGCCTACGACTGCGTCCTCAACGGTTCGGAGATCGGTGGCGGCTCGGTGCGAATCTATCGCGAAGAGTTGCAATCGACGGTGTTTGGCCTGCTCGGCATCGAGGCGGAAGAGGCGCAGCGCAAATTCGGCTTCCTGCTCGAGGCACTGCGCTACGGTGCCCCGCCGCATGGCGGCATCGCCTTCGGTCTCGACCGCCTCATCATGCTGATGTCGGGTGCGGATTCGATCCGTGAGGTCATTGCCTTCCCGAAGACGCAGACGGCATTCTGTCCGCTGACCGAGGCGCCGACGCCGGTCAGCGAGCAGCAGTTGAAGGATCTGCATATCCGTCTGAGGCCTGCCGTCACCAGTGGCTGATACAGTCCCCGTCCTGTTCGTCCACGGGTTGTGGATGACAGGCGCGGAGAGCCTGTTGTTGCGGCAACGGCTTGCTGCCTACGGGTTGTCTGTTGACACCGTCCGCTATGGCTCGACCTCGGCGTCGTCCGCGCAGGTGACCCACGTCCTCGCGCAGAGGATCCGCGAGCAGGGTCCCGAGGTGTGTCTCGTGGGCCACAGCCTTGGTGGACTTGTGATCCTCCGCTGCCTTGAGAAGCAACCTGAACTGCCTGTTCGCCGGGTGCTGCTGCTCGGATCGCCGGTCAACGGCAGCCGGGCGGCACGCGCACTCGTGCGCCTGCCGGGTGTGCGCCGGTGTCTCGGGGACGCGGCGTTGGAGGAACTGCTCAGTCTGGCCGCGCGGACGTGGACCCGTCCTGCGGCACTCGGCATCATCGCCGGAGACCTGCCATGGGGGGTGGGAGCGATGCTTTCGGATCTGCCTGCGCCGCACGACGGGGCGGTCACGGTGGCTGAGACGCGGTTGCCCGGTGCAACTGCGCAGCGCGTATATCACGTCAACCATATGGGACTGCTCATGTCCGCCGAGGTGGCGCGGGCCGCGGCCACCTTCCTCAGGGACGGTTGTTTCCCTGACTGAGCCTGCGCAAGCGGTACAGTGCGTCGAGTGCTTCGCGCGGTGTGAGGGCATCGGGGTCCAGGGCGAGCACCTCGGCCATGACCTCGGCTGAGGCATCCGGCTCGGCGGTGGCAATGGGTGCGGACGGTGCGCCGAAGAGGAGTTCACCCTGCGGCGAGATGCGCTCCGCTGCCGCGCTTTTTGCTTCCAGGTCGGCCAGATAGCGCCGCGCGGCCGCAATGACGTCGCGCGGCACACCGGCAAGGCGCGCGACCTGCAGGCCATAACTCTTGCTGGCAGGACCTTCGCGCACCGCGTGCAGGAAGACCAGTCCGTCGGCATGTTCCGTTGCATCGAGGTGCGCATTTGCAACCCCCGGGCATTGGTCCGCCAGCGCCGTCAGTTCAAAGTAGTGGGTGGCAAAGAGCGTGAAGGCGCGGGTGCGGCGTGCCATGTGATCGGCGGCCGCGTAGGCCAGCGAGAGGCCGTCAAACGTGCTGGTGCCGCGACCGATCTCGTCCATGAGCACGAGGCTGTCGCTGGTCGCGTTGTTGAGGATGTTGGCGGTTTCCGTCATCTCGACCATGAAGGTCGAACGGCCGCCGGCCAGATCGTCCGCCGCGCCGATCCGGGTGTAAATCCGGTCAATCGGACCGATGATGGCCTCCTCGGCCGGAACGTAGCTGCCGATGCGCGCCAACAGGACGATCAGTGCCGTCTGACGCATGTAGGTCGACTTGCCGCCCATATTGGGGCCCGTGATCACGAGCATGCGCCGGTCTTCGTCCAGCAACAGGTCGTTCGGCACGAATGGCGTGTCGATCAGCGATTCAACCACCGGGTGACGGCCACCGCGGATGTGCAGGCACGAGGCGTCGGTAAAGGCAGGCGCGCTCCAGCGCAGATCCTTCGCCCGCCGCGCCAGCGTGCACAGCACATCGACAAGGGCCAGTGCCCGCGCCGTTTCCTGTAGACCGGGCAGGGATTGCAGCAGCGATTCGAGCAGGCCTTCAAACAGTTCCCGCTCGCGTACGAGGGAGCGCTCGCGTGCACCCAGTATCTTGTCCTCAAACTGCTTGAGTTCGGGCGTGATGAAGCGCTCGGCATTCTTGACTGTCTGCCGACGCACGTAGTCGGCAGGCACCTGCTCGGCATCGCGGCGGGTCAGCTCAATGTAGAAGCCAGAGACACGGTTGTAAGCGAGCTTGAGGCTGGCAAGACCGGTGCGCTCGCGCTCCCGTTGTTCAAGTTCCAGAAGATAGCTGTCGGTATCGGCGGAAATCCTGCGCAACTCGTCCAATTCCGTATCGAAACCGGTGGCGATGACGCCGCCGTCACGCAGCAGGTGCGGCGGGGATTCGGCCACAGCGCGCGAGAGGAGGTCCGCCAATTGGGGGTGCCCCGCCAACGCGGGAGACGCTTGGTTCAGCAGGGGGGAATCGTGTTGTGCGACGAGTTCGCCGGCGTGTGGCAGCGCGGCCAGTGACGAGCGCAACTGTGCCAGATCCCTGGGCCGTGCCGTCTTGAGCGCAACGCGGGCCAGGATGCGCTCCAGGTCCCCGATGCCGCCAAGCCGCTCGGCGAGATCTTCGGCATGGCCGCTTTCGAGCAATTCGCCGATCGCATGCAGTCGTTCTTCGAGCGGCTGGCGTTGGCGCAGCGGACGACCGAGCCAGCGGCGCAGTTCCCGCCCGCCCATACTGGTGGATGTCCGGTCAAGGACGCCGGCGACCGTTGCCTGTTCCCTGCCGACGAGACTGTGCTCGATCTCAAGATTGCGTCGCGTGGCTGCATCCAGCAGCACGGCATCATCGCGCCTTTCGGTTGAAAGCCCCGTGAGGTGAGGCAGGGCGGCGCGCTGCGTCTCCTGCACGTACTGCAGAAGTGCGCCAGCGGCCGTCACTGCCGCCGGGAAGTCGGCACAGCCAAAGCCTGCGAGATCGCGCACGCTGAACTGGTGTGTCAGCAGGCGCTGCGCGACCCCCAACTCGAAATGCCACGGCGCGCGTCGGGAGGCGCCTTGCAGTTCCTCAAGGTCCGAACCCTCGGGCACCAGCAACTCTGCCGGACGCAGGCGTGACAGCTCGGCGTCCAGGGCCGCGCGTCCGTCCACCTGCATGACCGTAAAGCGTCCGGCGGACAGTTCCAGCCAGGCAAGTCCGAAGAGCGACCCTGAGGGCGCGATGGCTGCCAGCACGGTCGGGCGGCGGTCATCCAGCAGTCCGTCGTCGGTGACGGTGCCGGGCGTGACAATGCGGATGATCTTCCGCTCGACCGGCCCCTTCGTCTTGCCCGGCTCGCCCACCTGCTCGCAGATCGCGACGGACTCGCCCTGACGCACCAGTCTGGCGAGATAGGTCTCCACCGTCGCCACCGGCACGCCTGCCATGGGTATGGGGGCGCCTGCAGACTGGCCGCGTACCGTCAGGGTAATGTCAAGCAGCTTGGCGGCCTTGCGGGCATCCTCATAGAAGAGTTCATAGAAGTCACCCATCCGGTAGAGCAGCAGGATCGTCGGACACTCGGCCTTGAGTGCCAGATACTGCTGCATCATCGGGGTGTGGGGGTTTTCGCCGGCGCCGCTCATGTGCAAATCCTAACAGACCCCTCCTTCCGACCCATGCTCCGTCCGTTGTCCAGTGCCGTGGTCAGCGAGCCGTCCCGGGCCTATGATCGCGCACAGGTGTTGCAGCAATGCGCAGGCGGGACGGAGCATGGCGAGTCTTCAGGCCGATGAACAACTGCTGCGCCGTGCGTTGTTCCTGAGCGGGCGCCTGGGTAGCGGCGGACTGCACGGGCTGCGGGCATTGTTTGTGCAGCACCAGCAGGCCGCGCTGTTCGATTCCTGGGTCGGCAACGGCCGCAACGAAGAGACGACCGCGGCCGTGATTGTCGCGGTGCTGGGTGATCGGTTGTCGCTGTTGGCGCGTGCCGCAGGACAATCCGCGTCGGTGCTTGCCGAAGAACTGGCGGTGTTGTTGCCGCGCCTCGTGGACGAACTCACCCCGCAAGGGGTCCTGCCGCCGCCGCAACCGGGCCGGTTGGCCCGCTGGCGCGACTTCCTGCGGGGCCGGCCATGAAGGCGCCGAGCGATCTTGCCTTGCTGCGCTTGTCGCGTCAGGTCGGCCGCAGCCTTTTACGGGCGGGACGGACGGTCACGGCGGCTGAATCGTGTACGGGGGGGTGGATCGGCAAGGTTCTGACGGATGTACCGGGCAGTTCGACCTGGCTGCGCAGTGTGTTCGTCACCTATGCCAATGAGGCCAAGACGGAGCTGCTGGGCGTGCCGGCCGCCCTGCTCAGGCGTGAAGGGGCGGTGAGCGAGGCGGTGGTGCGGCGTATGGCACGCGGTGCCTTGTCCCGCGCCAGGGCGGATGTGGCAGTTGCAGTCTCCGGCGTCGCGGGACCCGGCGGCGGTTCGGCTGAGAAGCCGGTTGGCATGGTGTGGTTTGGCCGTGCCGAGCGCTGTGGACGTACCGTCCGGGTGGAGGCATTCGTACGGCATTTCGGGGGTGACCGCGATGCCGTGCGGCGCTGTGCGGTGGCCTGCGCCCTCAAATACGTGCTGCGTCGATGAGTTGCGTCAGGACGCGTCGCCTGTTCATGGCGCTTTGGCCGTCGCAGGCGGTGTGTGATGCGCTTGCGCATTACTCTGCGGGCCTGGTGCTGCCGACCGGCGCGAGACGCGTTGCGCCTGCGGAGTGGCATGTGACACTGGAATTTCTGGGGGTGGTGCCTGAGTCTGCCCGTCCGTCGCTTGAATGCCTGCTGGCCGAATTTCCGGCCCAACCGGAGCCTCTCGTACTGGACAATCCGGCCTACTGGCCGGAATCCGGCGTTGGTGTCTTGGTGGCCTCCGAGGTCCCCGCGCCCCTGCGGGAGGGGCAGGCGTGGCTGCGCGAGCGCCTCAAGCAACTCGGCCATCGGGTCGACAGCCGCCCGTTTCTGCCTCACGTCACGCTCTACCGCTCTGGTCTACCGGCCGCCGTCCTGCCGCCGGACCCTGCGATAGGCTGGCCGCTTGGGCGCGTGGCGCTCGTCGAGTCCAGTCCCGTAGTCGGTTCACCGAGGTACCTGGAACTCGCGGCTCAGGAACTGATCTGACCGGGGATATTTGTTGGCGTTCAGGTCATAAATGCCGCTAACACCACCCCTCGCCGGGTGCGATAATCAGACCTCACAGACAAGAGGATTCGCCGGTATGGATGACAATCGCAAGAAGGCGCTCGCCGCCGCCCTGGGCCAGATCGAGAAGCAGTTTGGCAAGGGTTCCGTCATGCGGCTTGGCGACGCCTCTGCAGCGATGGATTTCGACGTCATTCCGACCGGCTCGCTGTGTCTTGATATCGCCCTCGGTGTCGGCGGCTTGCCGCGTGGCCGCGTGGTGGAGATCTACGGTCCCGAGTCGTCAGGCAAGACGACACTCACACTGGAAGTGATCGCCCAGTGCCAGAAGATGGGGGGCACCGCCGCGTTCGTCGATGCGCACGAACACGCCGATGCCGGGCAGGGCGGACGTGAACGCCGCCGCGTCGTCGGGATCGCGCACGCGCGCGTAGCGCGACAACGGCCCGGCGACCGGCAGCACGCTCACAGGCCCGAGACGATCTCGAAGCCGCCGCCCGACACCTCGGAGGCAAACGCCACGTCGAGCACGACAACGCGACCTTGCAGATCGCGCACCTTGGGGAGTTTGCGGGGGCTTGCGAACGCGAGCGCGGGGTACGGCACGGGCGACCGTCTACCACGCCAGTCCGAGGTGCGCCGCGCGAAGCCCGAGCGACGCGCCG
>CAXBRZ010000074.1:0-9653 GCA_963978075.1 uncultured bacterium
GGCAGCGACTGTTCTGGTCCGCACGCCGCACCAGTGGCCGGTAGCTATCGCATTGCTCGTTGTCGCGGGCATCTTCGCCTATCGTATGCATCGCTTTGGCGTGCACTACGCGCGCGAAATCTATTATCAATTCCTGCTCCTGCCAGATAAGCCGGACGGCAAGCATGGTTGAAGTGTCATCTACTGTGTGACCGACCTCGAAATAGTGCGTTAAATCGTGCCATGCTGCTCAAGCGTCCCCATGTCCAACGAGATCGTACGGCGCAACCGGATGGGTGATCGCCGCCGGCTCCACCGGCAGCATCGCGACGTCCTGGAAAATCACGGCGACGGCCATCGGCAACCAGACTCGCGACCTGACCGCCTGCCAGACCCTCAGCATCGACGATCAGGGCGTGAGGAGTCCGGCCGACAGTTCCGGGTGCTGGAAATAGGACCCGCCTGGCCTCACGCATCGCCCGGACAGGCCTCGGCCATGAAACGCAGGACACCCTCGCGGTCGTCAAGGGCCACCGGTGATGTCACTTCGCCGAGGGCAAAGTGTCCGCTGCCGAGGTCAAGACACAGCAGTGCCCGGCGCGGCACGACGCCGTCAAGGATCTGGCAGGCGGCGCCGGCACGCCGTCCGTCCGCGGTCACCCGCACCTCGGGACACCCGAGAACCACCGCATCCGGATTGAGGGTGAACAGCGCCGACTGCAGCAGGCCCACCAGCTGCCGGGCACGTTCCGTGTCACCGGCCAGCGCACGCATCGTCGCCGTCGGTGGCGGGGGATAGGCCGCCGCGGCCGGCGTGCAAGCGGCCAGCATCACGGCCACGATCGGCAATCGTCTGCGGCGTGGTTTGCACTGGCGGGACAGACCCGGCATGGCAGCCTCCGACATGAGCGGAGGTCGGCGACCCCGGCATGGACCGACCGATAGGTCGAGCATGGGGGCGCAGCGTCGCGCACCCCATCCGTACTCACCGAAGCGGCTTGCCGCCTCAGGCGGCTGCGAGACGGGCCGCCAGGCGGCACTCGACGCGGGCGGTTTCGCCGACGTGGACCACGGCCGGCGAGAGCAGGCGCAACTCGACCTGATCGGCACGGCGGCGCAGTTCGACCCGCGAGAGTGGCGCGTAGGCGCAGAGCTCAAGCCGATCCCCGTTGCCGTGCGTCAGGATCGAGCGCCGCGGCCAGCCAAAGGGCGCGTCGGGACTGCGTCCCTCGACGCCGCCGCCCAAGGTGCCGCTCGGCACCTGCAGCGTGGCAGCAGCGGTCGCCGCGAGGTTCAGTTCGAACCCCCAGGGCATGGCCATGGCGCGTCCCCGACACCGTTCGACGGCCAGCGCCAGATGCAGTCCCCAGGCATCCGCCGTGAGGATCTGACGCGCGAGAAGGAACGGTTGTCCTTTGGCGTCGCGCGGGCAGCACAGCAATTCGATCTGGTCACGTGAGACCCGCTCAACCGACCATGGGGGCTGCGCGCCGGCCACCGGCAATTGCACGGCCACACCCGGGCCGTGCAGCCACGCGCGGGACCGTGGTCCGGTCGTCGTGAACCGGGTGAGCATGCCGCTGGCCTCCGCCGTCACGCAGGCGTGGGAGCCGTCGCAACCGATCTGCCATTCGGGCGGGAGCGGCGTGGGAACCTGAGCGTGCATGGGCACTCGCAAAGTCCGCAGGAAACCGGAGCCTAGGAAGCGGCTTGCACCCGGTAAAGCATTGATTCCTTGATGGTCGGTCTAAAAATTGGATCTGAAGCGCGCCACCACCCTGGTCACGCTAGACTGAGTCTCCCACGCCCAGGAGGCCCGCATGCGTCGCAGCCTGCCCCCGCTCAATGCCCTCAAGAGTTTCGAGGCCGCCGCCCGCCACGGCTCGTTCCGGGCCGCCGGCGACGAGATGTGCGTGTCGCATTCGGCGGTCAGCTATCACGTCAAGCAACTGGAGCGCCACCTCGGGCTGCTGCTCTTCCATCGCGAGCCGCGTGCGCTCAGCCTCACACCCGCGGGCCGCACGCTCTACGCCAGCGTGCGCGACGCCTTCACCCGCATCGCCGACACGGCCGAGCGTCTCGTCGCCCCACAGGGGGGCGACGTGCTGACCTTGCAGGTCTACTCCACCTTCACGATCCGCTGGCTGATCCCGCGGCTCAAGGATTTCGAAGCACGCCACCCGCAACTCAAACTGCGGCTGGTGACCTCGCAGTGGGATGTCGACTTCTCGCGCGACGACGTCGACGCCTGCATTGCCATCGGCCACCCGCACTACACCGATCTCAACTACACGTATCTCTTCTCCAGCGAAGTCTTTCCGGTGGCGAGCGCCGCCTTTCTGGCCCACCACCGGCTTGATCAGCCTGAAGACCTGCGCCGCGCGCCCTTGCTGCAGGTGCATCCGTCGCGCTCGGACTGGCAAGTGTGGCTGGACCGCGCGGAGGTGGCGGGCGTGGATCCGGATGACGGCCTCGCCTTTGACAGCTACGACCACGCGCTGGCCACTGCCCGGCAGGGACTCGGCGTGGCCCTTGCCATGGAAATCTACGCCGCCGACGAACTGGCGAGCGGCGCGCTGATCGAACCGTTCGCACCGCTGCGCGCGACACATCCGGGCAGTTGGTGGTTCGTCTGCCGGCGCGAGCAGGTCAGCCTGCCCAAGGTACGGGCCCTGCGTGAATGGCTGGTCGAGGCGGTCACGGCCGATACGCGCCTCACGCGCCGGCCACCGGCGCCGCCATGATCCGAAGTCCGATCCCCTCAAGCGTGCTGCTCGTCATCGCGGGAGGAATATGGTCCGTCTGTGGGGGACCGGTACCCGTGCCGGGCCGCGAGCTGATGACGGTCCTCGTCCTTGCGCCGCTGCTGTTCGAGGGTGCCCGGGCCGTCGACATGCCCCAGTTGCGACGCGACCTCGTCCCGGTGCTCACACTGGCCGGCCCTGGGACCCTGATCGCGAGCGCGCTGATCGCCCTCGTCCTGTGCACACTCCTCGGCTGGCCGGTCGCGACGACACTGCCTTTTGCCGCCCTCATCGCCGCCACCGATCCGGTGGCGGTGATTGCGACCTTCCGCTCACTGGGACTCAAGGGACGGCTGCTCACGCTGGTCGAGAGCGAGAGTCTGTGCAACGACGTCGTCGCCGCCACGGTGCTTGCGCTGCTGCCGGTCTGGATGGACGCCGGTACGCCGCCGGAGCAGCGTGCGCTCCTCGTGATGGCGCGGGAAATCTTCCCCGCGGTCGGACTGGGCCTTGCCGGCGGCCTGGCCATCGGCCTGCTGGGCTCGCGGGTACGAATGGCGAGGCTCACGAGCGTGCTGCACGCCGCCCTCGCCATGCTGCTTGCGGCGCTTGCCATACAGGTTCACACCTCGGCGGTACTGACCTGCGTGGTGGCCGGTTTCATGGTCGCTGCCCGCCCCGTGGCGCTGCCACCCGCGCGCCACGACGGACTGCTCCTCTACGGCCATGCGGCGAACGCCTATGCGTTTGTGTGCATCGGCGCGCTCGGACTTGCGGCGGCCGCCGCAAGCCCTTGGCAGATGCTGACGGCGCTTTGCGTCACGGTGCTCGCGCGCGCCTGCAGCGTGTACCCGCTGGCCATGCTTTTCAGGCGCGGTGCTTGCGCCCTGAGCGGTCCGCAGCAGCATGTGCTCGTCGCCGGCAGCCTGCGCGGCGCGCTGGCGCTCACGCTATGCCTGCCTGCGGCGGGCCAGGCGGGCGCGGCGGAAGCCCCCATCACCCTGACCCTCGGTGTGGTCGCGCTGTCGGTACTCCTGCAGGGTCTTGCCCTCTTGCCATTGCTGCGACGGATGGGACTGACCTCGCGCTGAGTGGTTCTGTACATGTCCGGGCCATTGGCTACCATGGGGCGGTCGCCTACCGGAGAGCCTCCATGACGTCTCGTCTCGTGCTTGCCTGCGCCACCCTCGTCACGGCCATCGTCGCTGCGGCTGCCCCGCCCCCGAAACCCCAGTACCCCCAGTTTCCCTCGGAAACCCCGGCAGAGTTCCGCACCTCGACCGACAGTTGGGATTTCGACAAGCGCGACGTGATGATCCCGATGCGTGACGGGGTCAAGTTGCACACCGTGATCCTCGTGCCCAAGGGTTCCCACCGCGCGCCGATGCTGCTGACGCGCACACCGTACGAGGCCAAGGACATGACCTCGCATGGGCCCTCGGCGCACCTCGCGCCGAACCTCGTGGGCTATGACAACGCGCTCTACACGATCATCGAAGGCGGCTACATCCGCGTGATCCAGGACATCCGCGGCAAGTACGACTCGGAGGGCGACTATGTGATGGCGCGTCCGGTCGCCGGACCGCAGAACCCGACGCCGGTGGACGATGCCACCGACACCTGGGACACGATCGAGTGGCTCGTGCATCACGTACCGGAATCCAACGGCCGGGTCGGCACACTCGGCATCTCCTATGACGGCTTCGAGCCGCTGATGGCGGCCTACCATCCGCACCCGGCACTCAAGGTCACGGTACCCATGAACCCGATGGTGGACGGCTGGATGGGCGACGACTGGTTCCACCACGGCGCCTTTCGCGCGATCAACCTTCCCTACATCCATGATCAGGTCGCCACCCGCAAAAACAGCGAGCACTGGTGGACCTCCAACGGGGACGATTACGCGCAGTACCTGAAAGGCGGCTCCGCCGGGGATCTTGCCCGCGCGCACGGACTTGAGCAGATCGGCTTCTGGCAGAAACTCGTCGCGCATCCGGCCTACGACACGTTCTGGCAGGAACAGGCCATCGACCGGCTGCTCGCGCGCGAACCGCTCACCGTGCCAATGCTGCTCGTGCACGGCCTGTGGGACCAGGAGGACATCTACGGCGCCCTCGCGGTGTACCGCGCCCTGAAACCCAAGGACACCGGCAACGACAAGGTGTTCCTCGCCATCGGCCCCTGGTATCACGGGCAGGAGATCGATGACGGCACGCACCTCGGTCGCATCCGCTTCCCGAGCGACACCTCCTATGACTTCCAGAAGGACGTGCTGCTGCCGTTCCTCGACCATTACCTGAAGGACGACGCACCGGCACTGACCGTCTCGCCGGTCACGGCCTACGAGACCGGCACCAACACCTGGCGTCATCTCAAGACCTGGCCCTCGGCCAGCGGCGATCGCACGCCCGTGATGACGCCCGTCTACCTGCGCGCCGACGGCAAGCTCGGGTTCAGTGCCCCGGGCGCCGCCGAAGGGGCGGACAGTTACGTCTCGGATCCTTCGAAGCCCGTGCCCTACCGCAGCCGCCCGATCAATCCGGTCGACCCGCCGAAAGGCATGTCGGTCGGCCAGCCCTGGCATGAATGGCTCACCGAAGACCAGCGCAACATCAGCACGCGCACTGACGTGCTCTCCTACGTGACACCCGTGCTGGACGCGCCGGTGCAGATCGCCGGCGCCCCCATGGTGCACCTCATGGCCAGCACCACCGGCACCGATGCCGACTGGGTGGTCAAACTCATCGACGTGTACCCGGACGAAGTCGCCGGCGACGCGTTCATGGGCGGCTATGAACTCATGGTCGCGGCCGACATCCTGCGCGGACGCTACCGTGAGGGGTACACCGAGGCCAAACCGATCACGCCGAACACGCCGCTGGAATACGTCTTCGACCTGCCGAACAGCAACCACGTGTTCAAGCGCGGGCACCGGATCATGGTGCAGGTCCAGTCGAGCTGGTTCCCGGTCTATGACCGCAACCCGCAGACCTTCGTCAAGAACGTGTTCCTGGCAAAGCCTTCGGACTACCAGAAACAGACGATGCAGGTGCTGCACGACGCCGCGCATGCCGGCCGCGTCGACCTGCCGCTCATCGCGCGCTAAGGCAGAGCGCTTCGGCTTAGGTGCCCCTCTTGCCGGATATCTTAATTTCGATGAAAATCGAAATAAGCGTTTGAGGTTTCCTCCATGAATGTCTCGCCCCGCCGTCTGCGCCTCGTCTTGCTGCTGATCGTGGGCGCCGCAGTACTCTGGCAGCGGTTCCCGCTGAGGCACGGAACCCAAGGGCCGCCGGGCAAGCCGATTGCCACGGCGAGCGCGCCGCTCACGCTCAAGCGCGGCTCCCTGACGCTTGATGCCTGCGAACTCAACGCCCCGCACAGCCCCGCGGCCCCGGTGGCGGCCTATTGCGCCGACGTCACCGTGCCCGAGGACCGGACGCATCCGGAGGGTCGGCGCATCACGCTCAAGGTGGCCGTCGTGCCGACCACGGGCGAGAAGCCCGACCGGGATGCGGTCACGTTTCTCGACGGCGGACCAGGTGGCGCGGCGCTGAGCGACTACCCATTGGTGGCCGGCGCCTTTGCGCCCTTGCGCAAGTCGCGTGACGTGCTCTTGGTCGACCAGCGCGGTACCGGCGGCTCCCATGCCTTCAAATGCAAGCAAGGTGCCGAGACGGATACCGCCGCGCGGGTCCGCGCCTGCAGCGACGCCGTCTCTGCATCCGCCGATCCGCGTTTTTACACGACGATGGACGCCACCGCGGATCTGGACGACGTGCGCCAGCGCTTGGGCTATCCCACGCTCACGGTGGTGGGTGTCTCCTACGGCACACGCGTCGCGCAAATCTATGCGCGCGATTACCCGCTTGCTGTAAGGGCGCTCGTCCTCGACAGTCCGGTGCCGAACGCGCTGACCTTGGGCAGTGAGCACGCGCTGAACCTGGACGCGTCCCTGACCGCGCGCTTCGCCGGCTGTGCCGCCGATGCGGCGTGCAGGACCCGCTTCGGTGATCCCATGCAGACGCTGCACCAGCTGCTCGCGACACTCACCACGCATCCGGTTGACGTCGACATCGCCGATCCGATCACGCACTCAGCACGGCATGAGCGCGTCACGCGCGCGTCACTGGCGCAACTCGTGCGTTTCTACGCCTATAGCCCGATCACGAGCGCGGTGCTGCCGCTCACGCTCGATGAGGCGAGAAAAGGCCATTACGAGCCGCTGCTCGGCCAGTTGCTTCTGGTGCAGGGCGACCTGTCGACCCGGCTTGACGGTCCGATGGAGCTGTCGGTCCTGTGCAGCGAGGACGCGCCGCTTCTGACCGAACGCGCCGAGGATGTCCGGACGGTACTGGGCAGCGGTTTCGTCAAGGAAGCGAAGATCGCCTGCGGCGAGTGGCCGCATGCGCCGATGCCTGGGAACTTTCACGCGCCGCTCAAGGGCGCCGTGCCCACTCTCATTCTGGTGGGCGAGTTCGATCCGGTGACGCCGCCGCGCTACGCGCATGACATCGCGCAGCACTTGAGCGGCGCGCGGGTGGTGATCATGAACGGCCAGGGACATTCCGTCATGGGCACGGGCTGTGCGCCGGAGGTCGTGCGCCACTTTGTCGAATCCGCCGACAGCAAGACGCTCGACGTTACTTGTCTGGCCCGCGAACGCGCAGCACCCTTCTTTCTCGACTACGCAGGATCCGCTCCATGATCGAAGCACGCGGGCTCAGCAAAACCTTCGGCGCCGTCGAGGCGGTGAAGGACGTGTCCTTCCTCGCGCGTGACGGCGAGATCACCGGCCTGCTCGGTCCCAACGGAGCCGGCAAGACGACCTGCATGCGCATGCTCTACTCCCTCGTCCAGCCGGACCGCGGCGAGGTCCTGATCGACGGCGTGCCGGTGAAGGCCGATCCCCTTGCCGCGCGACGGCGCCTCGGCGTACTGCCTGACGCGCGTGGCCTGTACCGGCGCCTGACGGCGCGCGAGAACGTCGAGTACTACGCGGATCTGCACGGCCTTGATCCTGCGGTCTCGCGGCAAAGGATCGACGCGCTGATCGAATCGCTCGGCATGCAGGACATCGCCTCTCGGCGCACCGAGGGGTTCAGCCAGGGCGAGCGCGTGAAAACCGCGATCGCGCGGGCGCTCGTTCACGATCCCGTCAACGTGGTGCTGGATGAGCCCACCAATGGCCTCGACGTGCTCGCCACACGCGCCTTGCGCGAGTTCCTGCGCGACCTGCGCCGACAGGGCCGCTGCGTGCTCCTCTCCACCCACGTGATGCAGGAGGTCGCAGCGCTGTGCGACCGCATCGTCGTGATCGCGCACGGGCGGGTGGTCGCGGCCGGCACGCCGGATGAACTGCGTGCGCAGACGGGCGAGAGTGCGCTGGAGGAGGCCTTCATGCGCCTGATCGGACCGACGGGGGTGAGCGCATGAGCACGCTGGCCGTCGTTTTCCGGAAGGAAGTGCGCGAGAGCCTGCGCGACCGGCGCGCGCTCATGAACACGCTGCTGCTCGGGCCGCTGCTCGGGCCGATCCTGTTTCTCGTCATGATCCGCGTCGTGGTCACCCAGGAACTGCAGACGGCCGAGCGGCCGCTGCCGGTCGCCGTGCAGGGTGCGGAGCGCGCGCCGAACCTCATCGCCGCCCTCAAGGCGGCCGGCGCGGTAGACTTCGACGACCTACTGCTCTGCACCGAAGAACTCTTCCAGCGTTTCCCCGACGTCCGCAAGGCCGAGTCCGAGCGGCTCGATCACCTCCTGCACCAGAACCTCGGGGGCAGATGCGCCCGCGGTCAGGCCCACCCGCTTCTTGCCGGTCAGCCAGGCCGGGTCGAGCTGGTCCGCACGGTCGACCATGTAAGCCTCGGTTCCCATGGTTTCGGCAACCTCGCGCAGCCGGTTGGAATTCGAACTGTTGGGTGAGCCGACGACGATCACGACGTCGGATTTCGGCGCCAGGAACTTCACTGCGTCCTGGCGGTTTTGCGTCGCGTAGCAGATATCGTCCTTCTTCGGGCCACGGATCGACGGAAACCGCGCCTTGAGGGCCTCGACGATCCTGGCCGCATCGTCGACCGAAAGTGTCGTTTGCGTCACATACGCCAATGCAGAGGGGTCACGCACGTTCAACTGAGCAACATCATCCAGGGTTTCGACGAGGTACATGCCCTGCTCGGACTGCCCCATGGTGCCTTCGGCCTCCGGATGCCCCTTGTGCCCGATCATGATGAATTCGTAGCCTTATTTGCGCAATTTGGCCACTTCGACATGCACCTTGGTCACCAAAGGACAGGTGGCATCGAACACCCGAAACCCCCGCCTGGTGGCCTCGACCTCGACCGCTTTGGGCACCCCATGGGCGCTGAAGACCAGGGTCGCACCCGGCGGCACATCCTTCAATTCTTCGATGAAGATGGCGCCTCGGGTGCGCAAGTGTTCCACCACATGGGTGTTGTGCACGATTTCATGGCGCACATAAATGGGGGCCCCGAATTGATCCAAGGCGCGTTCAACGATGTCGATCGCCCGGTCCACACCCGCGCAAAAGCCGCGCGGTTCAGCCAATAAGATTTCTTCAGGCATGGTCAGGGTTCACAAAATGCCGATGATGCGCACTTCAAACACCACGGGCTGATCGGCCAAGGGGTGATTGAAGTCAAAGAGCACCTGGTCGTCTTGCACCTGGCGGACGGTGCCGGCCATGGCGCCTTGACCGCCTGGGGCGGGGAATTGCACCACCTCGCCCACCTGATAGGTTTCATCCGGGTCGCCAAATTCGGACAGCAGGCGTCGGCTGATCCACTGGATCAGCTCGGGGTTGCGTTGACCGAAGGCGGCCCCCGGGGGTACTTCAAATGTTTGGTGATCACCCTCGTGCAGGCCCACCAACTTCTCTTGTAAGGCGGGCGAGAGTTCGCCCGAACCCAGC
>CAXBRZ010000075.1:0-9522 GCA_963978075.1 uncultured bacterium
ACGTCTACCAAAGCGTCGGCATCGGTCTGCCGCGGACGGCGGCCGACCAGCGCGCTGCGGTCCCACCGGTGGATGTGGATCATCTGCAGCCCGGCGACCTGCTCTTCTTCCAGACGCCGGCCGACCATGTGGCGGTCTACGTGGGAGACGGAGAATTCGTACACGCCCCCTCGAGCGGCAAGACGGTGACTCGCGCGCGCATGAAGTCACCCTTTTTCCTGCTGGGTTTCGCGGGTGCCGGCAGACCCGGACCCTGAGTCAGGCCGCCAGATTGGCCCGCGGCAGCGCCTCGTAGGCCACAAGTTCGATCTCAGGCGAAAGGTAGCCTGAACGCACGGGTTCGTTGCGCAGCAGGTCCGTGGTCAGGTACTTCTTGTTGTCGTCACAAAAGATCGTGACGACGACCGCTTCCGGCCCGAGGCGGTCCTGGGCAAGCAGCGCACCGATCAGGTTCGCGCCCGAGGAGATGCCCACCCCAAGCCCGAGGTCGTGGGCCAGACGCTGCGCCATCAGGATCGCATCGCCATCGGCCACTGCGATGATCCCGTCCAGCGAGTTAAGGTCGACGATCGGCGGCACGAATTCGTCGGACACACCCTGGATGCGGTGGCGTCCCACCTTGCAGCCCGTCGACAGTGTCGGGGATTCCGCGGGCTCCAACGGGTGGACCTGAATGGCCGGGTGGAGCGATTTGAGATACTGACCGACGCCCATCACCGTTCCGCCGGTGCCAACCCCCGCGACGAAGGCATCTGCCGTCAGGCCGCGCGCCGCCAGTTGGGCCGCGATCTCAGGTCCCGTCCCGCGCCGGTGCGCCTCGACGTTGGCCTGGTTGGAAAACTGTCGCGGCAGGAAAACGTTCGGTTCGCGCCGCTGCAATTCCTCGCAAAGCCGGATACTGCCGAGAAAGCCACCCTCGTCATGCGACACCGGACGGATCGTCGCGCCGAAGGCACGTATCAGGGAAACGCGTTCCTGACTCATCCAGTCCGGCATGCAGATTTCCACTGGATGCCCCAGCGCCCGGCCAATCGCCGAGAATGCGATGCCGGTGTTGCCGCTGGTTGCCTCGGCAATACGATCACCCGGCCGGATGCGGCCCTCCCGATACGCCTGCTCGAGGATATGCAGGGCCATCCGGTCCTTGATGCTGCCGGTCAGGTTCAGGTGTTCGGCCTTGGCGTACACCACGCGGGCCTCGCCACGGTACCGCAGGTGCACGGCAAGCAGTGGGGTGTTGCCGACCATTCCCCGGATGCCGCGAAAGCGGCCCATGCACTCGTTGTGGCTTTTAGGTTCGGTCATATCGGCCCTGTCCCTGCGTCGGGTCCCATCCTAGCAAGGGCCCTGACGGGCGGGGTGCTCCGTCGTCGAACGGAGGGGAGCTAAAGGGTCAATTAAGTGTGCTTCATACTTGTCGCGCCGGCTTCAACTCGTCGCAACATCCCTTCCACGCCCGATACCCCAAGGGCGTGACGTGAAACCAGGAGTGAGTCCATGAAGAAGCTTGTTCTGATCGCCGCTGCCCTGACCCTTGCGGTGCCTGCCTTCGCCCAGACCGCCACCACGACGCCGAGCGCTTCCGCGCCGACGACCGAGACGGCGGCCAAGCCGGCCAAGCACCACAAGAAGGGCAAGAAGGCCAAGAAGGACGCGACCGCGCAGTAAGCGGTCTTGGCATAGCCGCGATGCGGCGTGCCAGAGCCCCGGGAGAGCGATCTCCCGGGGCTTTTTGTTGGCTACCAGACGTGTACCCGCTCTTCGGGCTTCAGGTACAGCTTGTCGCCGGCCCCGACGCCGAAGGCGGCGTACCAAGGATCAAGGTTGCGGACGACGCCGTTGACCCGGTACATGCCCGGGCTGTGCGGATCGGTCAGCAGGCGGTTGCGAAGCGCCTCGTCCCGGATCAATGTGCGCCATACCTGCGCCCAACCCAGGAAAAAGCGTTGGTCGCCCGAGAGCCCATCGATTACGACGGCCGGTTTGTCGCCGAGGGCGCGGTGATAGGCGGCATACGACACCGAGATGCCGCCGACATCTCCAAGATTCTCGCCAAGCGTCAGACGGCCGTTGACCTTGATGCCCGGCAGCGGCTCGAATGCCGAATATTGATCCGCCAGACGATCGCCGAAGGCTTTGAAGGCGCTGACGTCGGCAGGCTTCCACCAGTCCCGCAGCACGCCCTTCTCGTCCGACTTGGCGCCCTGGTCATCGAAGCCATGGCTCATCTCGTGACCGATGACGCCTCCGATGCCGCCGTAATTGACCGCAGGATCGGCCTTCGGGTCAAAGAAGGGCGGCTGCAGGATCGCGGCCGGGAAAACGATCTCGTTGAAGATGGGGTTGTAGTAGGCGTTGATGGTCTGTGGGGACATGAACCATTCGTCGCGGTCGGTCGGCTTGCCGAGGCGGGCGACGTCCCGCCGCCAGGCAAACTGTGCGGCGCGCTGCATGTTGCCAAAGGCGTCGCCGCGGATGACCTCAAGGCCGCTGTAATCGCGCCACCGGTCCGGATAGCCGATCTTCGGGCGGAAGGTGGACAATTTGCGTAACGCCGCCTCGCGCGTCTCCGCCGACATCCATGACGCATTGCGGATGCGCTCGGCATAAGCCGAGCGCAGGTTCTCCACCAGCGTGACGGCGGCCTGCTTGGACTCGGGAGGAAAATATTTTTCCACATACAACCGTCCGATGGCTTCGCCGAGCGCGCCATTGGTCGCGCCGACCGCGCGTTTCCAGCGGGCGCGCTGTTCCGGTTGTCCTGACAGGGTATGGTCGTAGAAGTCGAAGGCTTCCTTGTCGAACTGCGCGGGCAGTACCGAGGCGTGGCTGGCGAGGAAGTGGTAGCTCAGATATGCGCGCCAGTCGGCGATGGACGTCGCCCGGAACAGGTGGCCCAGAGGTGCGATCGCCGACTTCTCGGAAACGACGAAGGTACCCGGATCGGGCATCTCCGCGCCGGCCAGCAGACTGTCCCACGGGAATTCGGGCGCCATGGCTTTCAGTTCGGCCAGCGTCATCGGGTTGTAAGTCCGGTCGCGGTCACGCCGGTCGGCACGCGGCCAATGGAGCTTTGCGATCTCTGTCTCGAGCTTGAGGATATGCTCCGCTGCCGCGTCGGCATCCGGGTATCCGGCCAGTTTCAGCATTCGCCCGATGTGTGCCTGATAGGCAGAGCGCACGGTCTTGAACTGGTCGTCGTCGCGCAGATAGAAATCGCGGTCGGGCAACCCGAGGCCGCCGTGGCTTACGCCAACGACATAACGATCCGGGTTCTTTTCATCCAGCGTGACGCCGATGTCCATCGGTGCCGGCAGCCCCAGGGCTGGATTGCCCATCAGTTTTGCGATCGCTTCGTGTGTGGCGGACTTGCCGATATCTTCAAATGCACCTTCGGCTTTGGACATGCCGAGGGTATTGATGCGGTTCTCGTCCAGAAAGCTGCCGTAGAAGTCACCGATTTTCTGGGCAATCGAACCCGGAGCACCGGCGGAAGCGCGAGCCTCTTCAAGCAGGGCGCGGATGCGGGTCTCGTTTTCATCCGCGAGTTTGGTGAACGACGTCCAGTTGGTGCGATCGGCAGGCAGTTTCTCGGTCTTCATCCATGTGCCGCCGGCGTAGGCATAGAAATCGTCACCGGGTTTTACGGACAGATCACGGCCGCCGAGGTCGACACCGAACGGGGCGATGGACGGTCCTGACTCTGCGGTGAAGCCCGGCAGTGAAAACGCGAGGGAAAGAGCTAGGGTCAACAGGACCCCTGACGAACGCGAGTACGACATCTACGTCTCCTGACCAAAGGACAAGGAGCGACTATGCCGTGCGGCGTGGCCGGATGCGAGAGGATTGCGGTGAGCGGAGGAGCGGGCGCGACTGGCCCCCAAAGCCCCTGCCCTGGACGGGACCGGGGCCAGGGGAATGGCGCATCGGCGCCATTCCCCGTCAATCGGCAGGAAGACTCAGGCCTTCTTCGCGTAGACCTTGCACCAGCCGTTACCACTGACGAGCTTGCCGGCGAAAATCGTGCACGGCGCCTGAGCGTCGGCCGCCTTGCCCTGGAACTGCACGCAGTTGGCGCACTTCTGTTCCGGCTTGTGGGTCGGATTCGCCTTGGCGTCGACCTTGGTGGTGTCCGTGATGTAGCCGAGCGCCTTGGCCTGCGGATCGTTCACGTCCAGCGCAGGGGCAGCGGCCTCGGCGCGGGTCACGGCAGCCACGACGGGGATGGCCGCGAGGCCGGCGAGCGCGCCCTTGAGCAGGGCACGGCGGGGAAGTTTCTGGTCGAACATCGACTCACTCCTTAAAACGGGACAATTCGGAATGGGCCAGAGCCCACTGCCGCATGATAGTGGCTCCGATGGAAAAACGGACCGTACTTGCGGCAAATCCTGCGGCTTTGCCGAAGTTTACGGCCTGAGATGAGAATGATTCTTATCTCGGATCAACCGAATCCATCCCCTTGCGCGGCTCAGGGACCACCGTCGCAAATTCCTCTCCGCCCGTGATCACCTCATAGCCATTGCCGATCCAACGCGCGGGCAGTTCTAGCGAACTGACGACGGAGGCTGCGACTGCGGAGAGGTAGGGCAAGGCCTGAACCACCATCACGAGAACCCACGCACGCAAGTCCGGGCTGTCCATTCGCATCCGGTCAAGGCTGCCGTCCGACAGGTTGTAGGTGACCGCCCAAGCGCTGAGCAGCAGTCCGAACGCCATCAGCGCTTCCTCGCGACAGGCCTGCAGCGCACCCCACAGCGTCTGGGCATTGGCCTGCTTCGGCGTGCGGAAGAAGGGTTCATTGTCGGTGAAGAGTCCCTTCAGCACGGCAAAGCCGATCGTATGCGCAAGTCCGAGTCCGGCGATGGAGGCCGCCAGCGTCTGGCGGATGCCGGCGCCGATGCGAACCCGATACAGGTGCATCAACTTGGCCAGTTTGAACACGAACAGCGACAGGGGCAGAACGGAGAACATTGCGAGGGGCGCATCGACCTTGGTGGGGAAGGTCACCATCAGCAGGGACCAGGTCAATGCAAACAGGTTGAACACCACATTCAATCCGTCTGCCATCCACGGCAGCCATCCCGCGAGAAAGTGATACCGCTGCCCGGCCGTCAGCTGCAGGGTGCCACGGCCAAACAGCTCTTTCTTGTGCGCGCGCATGATCTGCATTGCGCCATAGGCCCAGCGGAAGCGCTGCTTCTTGAAATCAATGAAGGTGTCCGGCATCAGGCCCTGACCGTAGCTGTGCGGTATATAGGTCGCCTCAAGGCCTGCTTCAAATATGCGCAGGCCAAGCTCTGCATCCTCCGTGATGCACCACTCCGCCCACCCTCCGAGCGACTTGAGAACCGAATGACGGACGATCGTCATGGTGCCGTGCTGGATGATGGCGTTGCGTTCGTTCCGGGTGACCATGCCGATGTGGAAAAAGCCTCGATATTCCGCGTGACACATCGCCTTGAAGGCATTTTGATGATCATCCCGGTAGTCTTGCGGTGCCTGGACGATGGCGATGCGGGGCGCGCTGAAAGCGGGCATCAGATCCTTCAGCCAGTTCGGCGAGACGCAGTAATCGCTATCGATGACCGCAATCGCCTCGGCGTCAGGCCGGGTATTGCGAAGCGCGAAATTAAGTGCGCCGGCCTTGAAGCCCGCCAGGGGGCTCACGTGGAAAAAGCGGAAGCGCGGGCCCAGCGTCTGGCAATGGGCTTCGACAGGCTTCCAGACGGCCTCGTCCCTCGTGTTGTTGTCGATGACGAGCACTTCAAATTCGGGGTAATCAAGCCGGGCGAGCGCGTTCAGTGTCTCGATCAGCATGTCCGGCGGTTCGTTGTACGCGGGTACGTGCACTGACACGACAGGGCGGTAAGCGTCGTCGGAGCCTTCCGACGCCGGTCGCACAAGGAGTCGGCGCCGTAGCCGGATCCAGTGGGCTTCGGCCCATTCATGCGCCTCCGCCAGCAGGACTGCGATGACCCCCAGCATGCCAATGAACAGCAGCACGCCGACGGTG
Source organism: uncultured bacterium (assembly GCA_963978075.1). Classification (GTDB taxonomy): domain Bacteria; phylum Pseudomonadota; class Gammaproteobacteria; order Steroidobacterales; family Steroidobacteraceae; genus CAIKZZ01. Next base: position 6,014 of record CAXBRZ010000075.1, read on the forward strand.
ACGCTGGTCAGTGTCAGATACTGTTGCGAATATTCGTAGATCACCCACGTGGTCAATGCGCTGACGGCGTAAACGATGACGGCGAGGAAACTTCGGCCGCGATTGCGCAACGCGCTGCTGTGCAGATAGAACCAGAACAGGAGCGCTGCCGCGAGCAGCACGGAAACGGCGGCCAGCATCTGCCACGCGGGAAGCCGGACAATCGGCTTGGTGAATTCGAATTTGGGCCTGCGCTGCGCGTCATAGACGCCCCAGTAGGCGCCGACACCGCCTTCCGACTGCGCCTTCCACGGCTGGTCAAAGGCCTCTTCAATGTAGTACGGGACATGTTCCTGCTCTGCCCAGGCCAGAAACCTGCGCAGAAAAAGTGCTTCGTTGGCATCGGATGCCACCGCCTTTTCCCGTGTCCGGCCATTGGAGGGCCAGCCCACCTCGCCGATCACCACCGGCTTCTTCGGGAAGCGGGCCTGGACTTCCTTGTATTTGTCGATGGAGTACTGAACCGCCTTCTCGACGTCGATGCCTTCCCAGTAGGGCAACAGGTGGATCGTGATGTAGTCCACATGGTCGACCAGTTCGGGATGTTTCACCCAGACGTGCCAGGGTTCGGCGGTGCTGATGGGCTGACTGATGGCGGCGCGTGCCCGGTCGAGGTAATCGATGAACTGTTCCAGCGGGACGTCGTTGCGCAGCACCGACTCGTTGCCGACGATTACCCGGGCGACGTTGCGGTGCGTGCTGGCCAGTTCCGCCGCCCGTGCGAGTTCCTGTTCATTGTGTTCGGCCCGTGCGTCGATCCAGACCCCCAGCGCGACGTTCAGCCCCCGCTCCTCGGCAAGCTCCGGGATGAGGCCGATCGTACTGGACACTGAATAGGTCCGGATTGCCTGGGTCTTGCCCTTCAGCAGATCGAGATCCTGGGCGATCTGCTCGCGGGTCGGGTAGTCTTCCTTGATCGCGTTCTGGCCCGGCCGATACGGCGACAGGGCAAATCCCCAGGTGACCCTGGGCCATTCCGGCTCTTTTTCCGGCCGGTTGAACCAGGCCCAGGTGAAAATGGTCACGAGGGCAAAGGCCAGGGATATGACGACGGCGGACAGGCGGGCGGTGGATTTTTCCATGGCGACAGAATACCGCGCCCGCGGTCTCAGGTCGTGTCCCAAGCAGCCCGGTCTGGCGCAATACCCGGGAGTTATGTCCCGAGTCTTTCCTGTCCCCCGCCCATCCGTTAACGTCTCGGATCGCTTCCGGATGAACCGATGAGTGCCGCACCCGACCTGAACCGCCTGATTCTCCCTGCCGTGACGGAACCGCCCGTAACCCCACGGGCCGCTCGACTGCGCGAGATCCCCTACAACTACACGTCCTATTCGGACCGGGAAATCGTCCAGCGCCTCCTGGGAGACGAGGGGTGGGCGCTCGTGGGCAACCTGCGCCGGGAGCAGCGCACCGGCCGGTCGGCGCGCATGCTGTACGAGGTCCTGGGCGACATCTGGGTGGTTCGCCGCAATCCCTATCTTGAGGATGACCTGCTGGATAACCCGCGTCGACGCAAGCAATTGACGGACGCGCTGCATCACCGATTGAACGAGATCAACAAACGCCGGTCCGCAGACGACGCGCCGGACTCCCAGGTCGCGCGCCTGCTCGTGCTTGCCAATGAAGCCGTGCAGAAGTTCTCCCGAGACTTCGAGCAGACTGCCCGCCTGCGCCGGCGTGCACGCAAGGTGCTCGAAAAGGTCACCCGGGCCGACAATATCCGCTTCGATGCCGTTGCCCGCGTCTCCCACGTCACCGATGCGACGGACTGGCGCGTCGAGTATCCGTTCCTCGTCCTCACTCCGGACTCCGAAAACGAGATGCCCGGCATCGTGCGGGCGTGCATCGGCCTTGGCCTGACGGTCATCCCACGGGGGGGCGGAACCGGATATTCCGGCGGCGCCATCCCCCTGACCCCTCATGCCGCGGTGATCAATACCGAGAAACTCGAAGATCTGGGAATGGTCGAGCGCCTGCCGCTACCGGGCAGGACCGAGCCGGTGGCCACCATCCTGACCGGTGCCGGGGTGGTCACACGCCGCGTGAGCGAGGCGGCCGAGCGGGCGGGCCTTGTCTTCGCGGTCGATCCGACATCGGCCGATGCCTCCTGCATCGGGGGCAACGTGGCGGTCAACGCAGGCGGAAAAAAAGCCGTGCTCTGGGGCACCGCCGTCGACAACCTCGCCTGGTGGCGCATGGTGGACCCGGACGGCAACTGGCTTGAGGTCAGCCGGGTAGGCCATAACCTCGGCAAGATCCACGATGTGGAGACGGCCGTCTTCGAACTTGTCTGGAAAGACGGCGCATCCCCACCCGCCAAGGCGCGCGAGTTGCGCCGCGAACATCTCGTCATTCCTGGCCGGGCCTTTCGCAAGGTCGGCCTCGGCAAAGATGCGACAGACAAATTTCTCGGCGGGTTGCCGGGGGTTCAGAAGGAAGGCACCGACGGGCTGATTACGGCGGCACGCTGGGTACTGCACCGGATGCCCAAAGAGACGCGCACGGTCTGCCTCGAATTCTTCGGACAGGCACGCGAAGCGGTGCCTTCGATAGTCGAAATCAAACAGCACCTCGATGGCGTCGGCCGTGAACGCGGCGTCCTGCTTGCGGGACTTGAGCACCTGGATGACCGCTACCTGCGCGCGGTGGGCTATGCCACGAAGTCAAAGCGCGGTGCCTTGCCCAAGATGGTGTTGATCGGCGACATCGTCGGTGATGACGCAACCGCGGTGGCTGCGGTGACCTCGGACGTGATCCGGATCGCCAACGCGAGGTCTGGCGAGGGCTTTGTGGCTGTCAGTGCGGAAGCACGCCGCAAGTTCTGGCTCGACCGTGCGCGTACAGCGGCGATTGCCCGTCACACCAACGCCTTCAAGATCAATGAAGACGTGGTGATCCCTCTGCCGCGCATGGGCGAGTACACGGATGCGATCGAGCGGCTCAACATCGAAATGTCGATCCGCAACAAGCTCCGGCTCGTTGCCGAGTTGTCGGACTATCTGCGCGGACCCTTGCAGTTTACCAAGACGGATGACGCCATATTGGACGTCGCCCTGCAGGATGACGACCTCGAGGAGCGCCTCCACGAGGCCCGGGCCTGCATTGCCAAGGCAGGCGATCGTTGGCAGTGGCTGCTCGACAATATCGACCTGACCCTGCCCCAGGCTATGCCGGCGCTTGCCGCACTGGACGTTGCCCCCGAGACGCTTGAAGCGTTGAACGTACGGGCTGCGGACGAGGCCGACACGACGGTCTTTGCCGTGCTCCAGGACAAGTCGCTGCGAGTCTCGTGGAAAAATGAAATCCGCACGCCGCTCTCCCGGTTGCTCGTCGGCACGCTAGCCACGGTCATGGAGAAATGCATTGATCTTCATGCCACGGTGCTGAAAGGGCGAGTATTCATCGCCCTGCACATGCATGCCGGCGACGGCAATGTGCACACAAACAAACCGGTGAATTCCGATGATTAC
>CAXBRZ010000076.1:0-9511 GCA_963978075.1 uncultured bacterium
GCGGCACGGCCCCGCACTAGCCGTACCTGTGGCGCGCCGTGCGACCCGGTTGCCCGCCCTGAATTGGTGCATGAATGCACCATTGAAGTGCGCCGTGCGTGCCGGGTGAAGACGGAATTGTCCTAAATCATTGTTTTCCATGCCCTTCATCGTCTCCGGTGAACGGGCATGGATCGTGCATGACCCTGCACCAAGAGCGACGCCTGAGCGTTTCAACGGGGATAGGTCCATGCTTCAGTTCTGGTCGAAAATGCGGACGCCAACTCTCACGTACCTTGGTCTGCTGGCGCTTTCCTCCGCTGCCCGCGCGGAGCCTGCCGGCGTGGATTCCGGTGACACGGCCTGGGTGCTGACGGCCACCGCGCTCGTCCTCTTTATGACGCTGCCCGGCCTTGCGGCGTTCTACGGTGGCCTCGTCCGCACCAAGAATGTGCTCTCCGTCTTCATGCAGTGTGTGACGATCACGGCCGTCGTGTCGGTGCTGTGGGTGGCCTACGGTTACAGCCTCGCCTTCAGCGACGGTGGCGCGGCCAATGCCCTTATCGGCGGCCTCGGCAAGTCGTTCTTTGCCGGCATCCACCGGGACAGCGTGACCGGCCATCTGCCGGAGACCGTCTACGCCATGTTCCAGCTCACCTTCGCCATCATCACACCCGCGCTCGTGATCGGCGGATTTGCCGAACGCATGCGTTTTTCAGCGGTGGTCGCCTTCTCGATCGCCTGGTTCACGCTCGTGTATCTGCCGGTGGTGCACTGGGTGTGGGGCGGCGGCTGGCTGATGCAACTGGGTGTGCTGGATTACGCCGGCGGCATCGTGGTTCACGTGACGGCAGGCGCGGCGGCGCTCGTGACCGCCATCGTGGTCGGACCGCGGCGCGGCTTCCCCCATACCACGATGGCTCCCCATTCCCTGCCGCTGACAGTGCTCGGCGCCGGCATGCTTTGGGTGGGCTGGTATGGCTTCAACGCAGGCAGCGCGCTGGCAGCGGACGGCAATGCCGGCATGGCTTTGCTGGTCACGCACAGCGGAGCGGCCGCCGGAGCGCTTTCTTGGACTGCGCTTGAATGGCGCAAGTACGGCAAGCCGTCGATGCTCGGCGCCGTGACGGGAGTCGTCGCAGGGCTCGGCACCATCACACCGGCCTCCGGTTTCGTCGGGCCACTGGGCGGACTTTTGATTGGCGCGCTGGCCGGTGCGGTCTGCTTCCAGGCGACGCAACTGGTTAAACGCAAACTGCGCATCGACGATTCGCTGGACGTCTCGCCCGTCCATGGCGTCGGCGGCGTTGTCGGCTCGATCCTCACCGGCGTGTTCGTCAGTGCTGCGCTCGGCGGCGCGGGACTTGCCGACGGCGTGACGGTTCTGCACCAGGTCGGCGTCCAGGCGCTTGCCGTCGCCGTGACCGTCGTTTGGTGCGCCGGCGTCACCTATCTCATCCTCGCCGTCCTTGGCCGGTCGATCGACCTGCGCGTCGATGCCGAAGGAGAGACCGAAGGTCTGGATCTGGCGGAGCACGGCGAGCGCGGTTACTCCGCCTAGGAGCGATCGGGGCGGGCGCCCGATGGCGCCTGCTCAGAAAGCGCGACTGGACAGCAGAAGACTCGTTTCGGAGTTGGCCACGCCGGGAATCGTGCGGATACGCCGCAGCACGCGGTCGAATTCCGCCAGCGAGTCGGTCTGTATCTCGGCGACGAGATCCCACCGGCCGTTCGTCGTATGCAGCATCCGCACGGACGGCTCCGCCTGGATCAGCGGAATCAGCGCATCGCCGTCGCCCTCCACCAACAGCAACATCAGTGCACGGACCGGCGCCTCGGCGCCCGGCGCCTGCAGACGCACCGTATAACCGAGGATGACGCCGTCCCGCTGCAGGCGCCGCATGCGGTTCTGCACCGTCGCGCGCGATACACCGAGCGCGCGCGCCAGCTCAAGCACCGTCGCCCGGGCGTTGTCCCGCAGCAGGGAAATCAACTGGTGGTCCAGCGTATCCATATCAAAATGATCTTTTTATGTTCCATTGTGACTATAAAACTACCATAAATGACATTTTGCTGTCTTCCTGTTAGGCCCCGACCGCCCTGACAATGACGTGGGACGGTGCCAAGGAGCGATCATGGTGGACTATCTGGGCGTGACAGATGTCACGCGACTGATCAACGAACTGGGCCTCGGGTCCTTCCTTGAGCGCCTCGCGGACCATATCGAGGCGGACTACCGGCGCTGGGACGAGTTTGAGAAAAGCGCCCGCGTTGCCAGCCACTCAGCCGTCGGCGTCATCGAACTGATGCCGGCCAGTGATGGCGCGAGATACGGCTTCAAGTACGTCAACGGCCACCCACAGAACACTTCGCGCGGTCTACTGACCGTAACGGCTTTCGGTGTGCTGGCCGATGTCGAAACCGGCTACCCCTTGCTCCTGTCCGAACTGACCATCACGACGGCATTGCGCACGGCCGCCATGTCGGCGCTGGCCGCACGCTGGCTGGCGCGCCCGTCGAGCCGGGTCATGGCGCTGATCGGCAACGGGTCGCAGAGCGAGTTCCAGGCCGTGGCCTTCCACACGCTCAACGGGATCCGAACCGTGCGGCTGTACGACGTGGACCCGTCCGCCACGGCCAAACTGGAACGCAATTTGCGCGCGATGCCCGAGCTGCATGACCTCGACATCATCCGCTGCCCGAGCGCGGCCGACGCTTGCCGCGGCGCGGATATCGTCACCACGGTCACCGCCGACAAGAAAAACGCGGTCATCCTGACGCCGCCCATGCTGCGCCCGGGGATGCATCTCAATGCCGTCGGCGGCGATTGCCCTGGAAAGACCGAGTTGCACCGCGACATCCTCGCCATGAAGGATCTCCTGACCGTGGTCGAATTCGAGCCGCAGTCGCGGATCGAGGGCGAGATCCAGCAGATGCCCGCCGATTATCCCGTGACCGAGTTCGCCGACATCGTGCGGGGACGACGCCCCGGACGTACCAGCGAGGAGGCCATCACCCTCTTTGATTCGGTGGGATTTGCGTTGGAGGACTTCTCCGCACTGTGCTGCCTGCACGCACTCGTGAAGGAGGAGCGTCGGCGAGGACGGCTTATCGACCTCGTCCCGGCACTCGATGATCCCAAAGACTTGTACGGCGGCACACTCGGGGGAACGCCCTCACGCCTGCGCCGGGTGGTCTGAGCCATGAACACCGTTCAGCTGATCGGCGCGCCGACCGATATCGGTGCCAGTTGCCGCGGTGCCTCCATGGGGCCGGAGGCCCTGCGTGTCGCCGGTCTCGCGGCCGCCTTGCGCGCACAGGGTGTCGAGGTCACGGACGCCGGTGATCTGACAGGCCCCGCCAATCCCGATGCGCCAGCGATCGAAGGCTACCGGCACCTCGCGGAAGTCACCGCCTGGTGCAAGGCGGTCGACGCGGCCGTCGGCGCGGCGCTCGGCGCCGGACGCCTCCCCCTCGTGATGGGGGGCGATCACAGCCTTGCCATCGGGTCGATCAGCGCTGTCGCGCGGCACTGCCGCCGAAACGACATTCCCTTGCGGGTGCTATGGCTCGATGCCCACGCCGACTTCAATACGTCGGCGCTGACGCCCACCGGGAACGTGCACGGAATGCCCGTCGCTTGCCTGTGCGGTCACGGTCCGGAGGTGCTGACCCACCTGTCGGGACGCCGTCCCGCGCTGTCGCCGCGCGAGCTGCGCCAGATCGGCATCCGCAGCGTCGACCAGGGCGAGAAAAGATTCGTACACGAGGCGGGCCTTGAGGTGTACGACATGCGCTACATCGACGAGACCGGCATGCGCCAGACCTTGGCCCATGCACTCAGCGACCTGCCCACGGACGCCCACCTCCATGTCAGCTTCGATGTGGACTTCCTCGATCCTGAGATCGCGCCAGGCGTAGGCACCACCGTCCCGGGTGGTCCGTCCTATCGCGAGGCGCAGTTGTGCATGGAGATGATCGCCGACACGGGGCGACTGGCTTCCCTCGACGTGGTGGAGCTCAATCCCGCGCTCGACCTGCGCAACCGCACGGCGACCGTCGCCGTGGATTTGATTGCCTCGCTGTTCGGCAAAAGCACCCTGATGCGCCGCTGACGATCAGTTGCCGCCCGAGTCGTAGTCGAAGGACTCACGCTTGGGCTTGCGGCCCTGCGACCCCAACTGATAGACGAAACCGACGTACAGGAGACGCCCGAGCGGCTTGCGCTCGAACGTCTCGGTGAGCGTCACCGTATTCGTATAGCGTCGCCAGGCCTGCTTATCAAATACGTCCGACACGGTCGCAACCAGTGACCGCTGTGCATCCAACTGGTGGCGATAGCCGAGATTGATGGCACCGACCGGTTCGAAAGAGCCCTGCGGCGTGATCCGCTTGCCATGATTCGCATAGGCCAATTGCCAGGTGTCGGCAGCGGTTGCCTTGAAATCGATGCTGGCTTTGCTTGACAGCGAATTCCCGGAGCGGCTGCCGACCTGCGGCAGGTCAATCGAATAGGTATTGAGGTTGCCGCTTAAGGTATAGGTGAGGCGTGGCAGGAGCCGTCCGTTGGCCGTGAACTCAATACCGCCCGAACGGGAGTGGTCGATATTGGAACGGGTCGACACGACGGTGGTGGCGTCAAGCACCTGCACGATCTCGGTGAAGCCGTCACGGATATCCCTGAGGTATCCGTTGAGACTGACGCTGTGGGCGCGCCCCTCCAGCGAATAACCCACCTCGTAGGCCATCGTTATCTGGGGCCGAAGCGCAGGATTGCCGGCCCTGAGGTTACGGACATCCTCGCGATTCACATGCGGGTCCAGTGACTCAGGGTTAGGCCGGCTTATCCGTCGGCCGATGTTGAAAGTGAGCGTGCCCTGCTCGCCGAGCGCGCGCTCAAGATGCAGGCTCGGAAACAGTTTGGTGTCCGTTGTCGGGCTCGGAGTCGCCGTATCGTAGGATGACAATTCCACGCGCGACGACTCCACGCGCAAACCCAACAGCGATGTCCAACCGTTTTTTTCGAACTGGTAACTTCCGTACCCGGCGTGCACGGTCTGACGGTACTCGAAGTGATTCCTCAGGAGCGGATTGTCTATCCATTCTCCTCCCGGCGACTGCAGTTCGCCGCTGTTGTCATAACCATTCGTACTTTGCTCGAAGGCGTAGCCGAGCTTGAGCGCCCTGTGCTGCGGGAGCGGACGGGCATAATCGAGATTGGCGAGACGCTTGCGGTAGTCGTTGGTGAATCCATATCCGTCACCCGGCAACCAGACTTCAGGCAAGAGTGATTCGTTCAGATAGGTGTAATGCTCGCGCTCGTGAAAACGAGTCAACCCGACGGACGCGAGGAGTTTTTCGTCCTTCAGCGAGGTCGTGTGCTCGTAGGTCAGCGTCTGGCCGTGGTCAAACGCGGATTCGGTGCCGTCACTCGTGCGCGTCTGGTCGCTGACAGGGACCCCTGCGATGCTGGACACATCATGCTCGTCGAAGTGACGCCCGCGGCCGTCCCGCAACGAACCTGAAACGGAAAGCGTCCAAGTGTCGTGTGTACCCGGCTTCCACTCAGCAGATCCCTTGAAGGTTGGCATCAGGCGTTTGACCGTTTCGTCCTGCGTGCGCAGGGTATCGGTCTGCACGCCGGTCAAGGGGTCCTTCGTATGACGGTCATCCGTAGTGGCACGGATGCGCTCCTCCATGCGGACCCCGAGGCTGCCGGAGAGCGCCAGACCCTTTTTCTTGTGGGTGCCCGATGCTGCCAGCGACCAGCGATCATGGTTCCCGACGTTGGCCTGCAGGGTCCCCGAACGACCCTCCGCGCGCGCGCGACGGGTCACGATGTTGATGACACCGGCGGTCCCGTCCGCCTTGAACTGGGCCGGCGGATTCGTGATGACCTCGATGCGCTCGATTTCGTTCGCCGGCATCTGCTGCAGCACATCGCCGACGCTGGCACCCTGCAATTGGGCAGAGGGTCGTCCATCGATCAGGATCGTGACATTGCTGTCACCCCGCAGCGACACGTTACCGTCGACGTCCAGTTGTATGGAGGGAATCGCGGCCAGCACATCGGACACCGTGCCGGTAATGCTCTGCAGGTCGGCTGCGATCGAATAAACCTTGCGGTCGATCAGGTTCTGCACGGTCAGACGGTTGGCCGTCACGACGACATGCTCGCCGTCCGTTACGGCGGCAGGCGCTGCGGACGCCGCCATCGCCGGGGCACCGCACATCAGCGCCGCGAGGCTGGACCAAAGGCGCACGTTAAACCGCATGGCAATTCCGCCCGGCACGGACGTGCGGGCCCTTGAGAGGGAGGATGCGCAGTGTAAACGCGCCGGACATCGCCAAGATGACAGGATGCGTCAAGATGCCTTCGGCGTGCGTCAAAGCACTCCGCTCAGGACCCGTCCAGGATCGCCACTGCACGTGTCCAACCGGCTGAAGCGCCGCGGATTTTGCAGGGAAAGCAGGCGATCGTGAATCCGCTGTCCGGCAGCGATTCCAGATTGTGAAGTTTTTCAAGGTGACAGTAACCGGTCTCGCGCCCGGCTTTGTGCCCTTCCCAGATGAGCGAGGGGTCTTTGCTCTTGGCATAGCGCTGAGCGGTGTGGACGAATGGCGCATCCCAGCTCCAGCCGTCTGTGCCGGTCAGGCCGACTCCTGCATCGAGCAACCGCAGTGTCGCCTCCCGGCCCATACCGCAGCCGGCCGACACGTAGTCGGGTTGCCCATAACGCAGACCCGCCCGGGTGTTGACGACAACGATCTCCAAGGGGCGCAAGACATGACCAATCCTTTGCAGTTCCTTGTCCACATCGTCCGCGGTCACGACATATCCATCCTCGAAATGACGGAAGTCGAGCTTGACGCCGGGCTGGAAACACCAGTCGAGGGGCACCTCGTCGATCGTGATGGCCCGCTCGCCGCCGTTCATCGTGCTGGCAAAGTGATAGGGGGCGTCCAAATGCGTCCCGTTGTGCGTGACGAGGGATACTTTTTCGATGGACCAGGCTTCCCCATCTGGCAGGTCCTCGGATGTCAGGCCTGGAAAGAAACCCAGCATCTGCGCGCGCGACTGCCGGTGATCGACATAGTCGATCCGCGGCTGGAAACCGGGTGGGTCGGAGACTACGTCGTTCTCAAGGTAAATCGACAGGTCGATGATGCGGCGCGCCATGGTTTCTCGGGGCCTTCGCAAGCGAACGAACTGCCACCGTAACCGAAATCGGCAACGCTCGCAGCACGCGCACCATCCGCTATAGTCCGAAACGGTGCCAAAGGGAGAATTCGCCGTGACCCGGAACCATCGCTGGATCCTCATCGTTACGTTGGGACTGAGCCTTGTGTCGGCGGCATCGTACGCAGCCCCGAACGATGCGCTGGCGCGGGCGAAAAGTCTCGAGTTGCCGACGGTGTCGGCACCACCCCCGGGCGATCCGCTCCTGCATTACGCGGCGGCCTACGCGCAAATCCTCTGTCAGGCGCAATTCATCAGCGGTCTGCCACTGGAATTCGCCAAGGAGAACGTCGGCTTTTTCACCGCCCCCTACGCAGTGCGCGCGAAACTGGGCACTCCCGAGGTATCGGCCTCTGGACGATCGGTGCGCGTACCGGTCCCGGGCGGGGGCACACGGGAGGCGATCGATGTCGGAGGCCAAGGATGCGTGGCCCTGCCGCAGGGTGAAAGCCGTCTGTATTTCAACCCTAAGCCGATCGTACCGGCCTTGCCCGACGCGCAGATGACCGATTGGCCCATGGGTGACCGCACCGCTCCCGGCCCCCTGGCCGCAGAACTTGACGCCGAGGGCATTCGTGCGGCGGTCGCGGCAGCATTTGAGCACACGGACGGGCTGACGGCGGCCTTTGTGATCACGTGGCGTGGCAAGATCATTGCGGAACACTATGGCCCGGGCATCAGCGCATCGACGCGACTTGAGAGCTGGTCCATGGGCAAGAGCGTCACGGCAAGCCTGATGGGCGTGCTCATCCAGCAGGGCGCGTACGACCTGTGGCAGCCTGCCCCCATCCCGGAATGGCAGGGCGGCGACGATCCCCGCGCGAAGATCAGGATCGCCGATCTCCTGCACATGTCGAGCGGCCTGCGCATCCGTGCACCCTACGATCCGGACTTTGATCCGAGTGGCCCCTACCCCGAACACTACTATTACTACACGAGCACAGGGAACGCGTTTCACTATGCGGCAACACGCCCCTTGCAATGGCCACCCAATACCGTGGGACGGTATCGCAACACGGACCCGGTACTCGTAAATTACCTTATCCGACTCGCCGTGGAAGGTCGAGGACAGGATTACCTGACGTTCCCACAGCGCGCGCTGTTTGATCGCATCGGGGTGCGGTCGATGGTGATCGAGACGGATCCCTACGGAAATCTGCTCACCCAAGGCGCGGAGCTGGCCACGGCGCGTGATTGGGCACGCCTCGGAAATCTGTATCTGCAGGACGGCGTCTGGAACGGCGAGCGTATTCTTCCGGAAGGCTATGCCCGCTTTGTGAGCACCATCGCCCCGGCCTGGGCCGCGGACGACAATCCGGTCTATGGGGGCTTTTTCTGGATCAACGGTGATGGCAGTTGGCCGATTCCGAAGGAGTCTTACTTCATGGCCGGAGCCGGTGGGCAATACACCTTCATCATCCCGTCGCATGACCTCGTCGTCGTCAAGCTGGGGCACTACAGAGGCAACGAGCAGAGCGACAGGGACCTGAAGCAGGCGCTCTCGCTCCTCATGAAGGCAACTCCGATCTCGGTCGGAGCCACCCCCTGAGAAACTAAGCAAGATTCAGCATACTCATCAACACCGGTGCCGACGCACGCTGGACCGAAAACCGATTCAGCCACTGAGTCAACGATGTTCAATACGATTTTCAGGACAGTAACGGTTTTTTTGACCTTGGCTTTGGCCGGCTGCGACCGGCCCGTGCCGGTGATTACCAACCTCGAGGACGCCTCGACGGCTCGAATCGGCGTCATGACCGGCACCACCGGCGAAATGCTGGCGCACAAGCGGTTCCCCGATGCAGACATAAAGCACTTTGACGACATCGTTGACGCCATCGGCGCACTGACGGCAGGTCAACTGGATGCGGTACTGACGGGATACCCTGCCGCACTCCAGTCGACCAAGAGGAATTCCAACCTCGCGGTTCTTGAAGAGCCTCTCTCCAACGAAGACACTTCCATCGGCATACGCAAAGGCAATTCCGAGCTTCTTCGGAAAGTCGATGAAATCCTCACCGAACTAAAGACGAACGGAACGCTTGATGACATGAGACGCCGCTGGCTCAAGAAGGACCTGAGCCCCTACGAGCAAGTCGACATACCACTGCCCATGACAGGCATCCCCCTTCGCATCGGCGTGTCGGCGACGCGAGAGCCGTTCACATTTGTGGACGGACACGGGGTCATCACGGGGCATGACGGCGAACTTGCCCGACGTATTGCGCAAAAGCTCGGCAGGCCCGTCGAGTTCCAAAATATGCGATTTGCCGCGCTGATCCCTGCCCTGCA
>CAXBRZ010000077.1:0-9495 GCA_963978075.1 uncultured bacterium
GCCTGGCCCGCGGGCGGGTGGCCGCGAGCATCAAGCACTTCCTCGGTGACGGCGGGACGACGTTGGGTGAGGACCAGGGCAACACCGAGGTGTCCGAGGAAACCCTCGCGCGCATCCATGCGCCGGGCTACGCCGCCGGCATCGAGGCCGGGGCACTGACGGTGATGGCCTCCTACAACAGCTGGAACGGCCAGAAGATGCACGGCTCGAAAGCGCTGCTGACGGACATCCTGAAGGGCCGCATGGGCTTTCAGGGCTTTGTCATCGGTGACTACAACGCGCACGCCTCACTGCCCGGCTGCACGAAGGAACATTGCCCCGACGCCCTGAACGCGGGCCTCGACATGTACATGGCACCACTCGGCTGGCGCGAGCTGTACGGCAACCTCATCGAGGATGTGAAGGCGGGGCGGATCAGCATGGCGCGCCTTGACGACGCCGTGACCCGCATCCTGCGCGTGAAATTCGCGCTCGGCATGTTCGAGCCGGACCGTCCGCTGGAGGGCCGGTTCGAGCGCCTCGCCGCGCCGGAACACCGCGCATTGGCGCGCGAGGCGGTACGCAAGTCGCTGGTGCTGCTGAAGAACGATGGCGTGCTGCCGATCCGTGCGAACGCCAAGGTCGTGCTCGGCGGTCCGCAGGCGGGCAACCTCGCCGTGCAGACCGGCGGCTGGACCTTGACCTGGCAGGGCGATGACACGCGCGCGGCGGACTTTCCGCAGGCGGAACTCGCGGTCACGGCCATCAAGGCGGCCGTGCGCGCCGGCGGGGGCCGCATCGTGGACGAGGCGGATGACCTTGCCGGCAAGGACCGGCCGGACGTGGCCATCGTGATCCTGGGCGCCCGTCCCTACGCGGAGATGTTCGGCGACATCAAGCTACCCGTGTACAACGACCGCACCGGTCTGCGCGCCATCCAGACCTTCAAGCGGCTCGGCATTCCGACCGTCACGGTGTTCCTGTCCGGCCGGCCGCTGTGGATGAACCCCGAGATCAATGCCAGCAACGCCTTTGTCGCGGCCTGGCTACCGGGTTCGGAGGGCGGCGGCATCGCCGACGTGCTGGTCGGCACGCCGGAGGGCAAGCCGCGCTACGACTTCACCGGCAAGCTGAGCTTTCCCTGGCCACGCTCCGCCTTGCTGCCACCGTTCGCCTCCCACGGCGCGACGGAGTTTCCGTTGGGCTACGGGCTCAGCTACGCGCTGCCGGGGCACACGCCGACCTTGAGCGAGCGCATCGACGGACTGTCGGAAGCCGCTCCGCCCGTGCGGGTCAAGTAGACGCATACAGCAGACACAAAAAGGCCCCGGGAAATGCTTCCCGGGGCCTTCTGCATCAAAGTGAAGCCGATTACTTGCCGGCCGTGACGCTGAGCAGTTCCACGTCGAAAATGAGCAGCGAGCCGGGCTGGATCTTGCCCTGACCCGAATCACCGTAGGCGAGCTCCGGCGCCACGAACAGCTGCCACTTGGCGCCCGGCTTCATGAGCTGCAACGCTTCCTGCCAGCCCTTGATCACGCCGCCGACCGGGAAGGTGGCCGGCTGGCCGCGGTCGTAGGAACTGTCGAACACGGTCCCGTCGATGAGATGGCCGCGGTACTGCACGGTGACCGTGTCGGATGCGCTTGGGGAGGGCGACTCCGTCTGGCCGGCCTCGACGATCTTGTACTGCAAGCCGCTGGCGGTCTCGATGACGCCCGGCACCTTCGCGTTCTTGGCGAGGAAGTCCTTTGCGGCCTGCTTGTTGTGGTTGGCGGCCGCATTGCGCAGTTCGCCCATGAACTTGTTGATGCGCTCGCGATCTTCCTGGCCCATCGACTTGCCGTTCAGGCCGTCCTGCAGACCCTTCGAAAAGACCTCGAGGTTCATGCCGGAGATGCCGGCCTTCTTCATGCCTTCGCCTACCGACAGGCCCATGCTGTAGTCCACGGTCGATTCGGTGGCGCTGGCGGCGGCTGCCGGCGCGTGCGTGTGCGCCGGCGCGGTCGCAGGTGCGGGTGCGGCCGCCTTGGGCTTGGGTGCCGCCTGCACGGCAAGCGCGGCCCCGAAAAGGCCGGTGGCGAGGATCAGGGAGCGGGAATAGTGTCGGTTCATGGCAAATCCGTGATGTGAGGAAACGAAAGAGCGGTCCTTGCGGGGCGCAGGGACGCCCTCAGGAAACCAGTGTTACATATTCAGATGATCGAATTTCTAGACGCAGTCCTCAGATTCGCTCGGCCGGACAGTGGCGTAGACTGCGCCCGGCCGGCCCGGTGTCTGCAGGCAGGAAAGGGGCGATGACGATTCCATTTGACGCGCTGTGCGGTTTCCGCTCGCCCGATGTCTACAACCCGTGGGCGCAGGACGACGCACTGGACCTCAAGGTGGCCGCTGCCGGACCTGCCGCCCGGTTGGCGCGACTCAAGGCGCATTTCGCGGTCGACGCCGAACTGATCCTCGTCGGCGAGGCCGCGGGCTACCAGGGCTGCCATTTCTCGGGCCTCGCCTTCACCAACGAGAAGCTGCTGTTGCAAGGCAGCATCCCGCGGGTGTCGATCGACGGGCGGATCACGGCGCGGCCAAGGCCTTGGTGCGAACCCTCGGCCACGGTGGTCTGGGGTGCGCTGCACGCGCATGGACTTGCCGAGCGCACGATCCTGTGGAATTCCTTCGCCTGGCACCCGCACCGGCCGGGCGACGTGTATTCCAACCGCACGCCGACGCGCAGCGAGCTGGAGGACGGCAAGCCGGTGCTCGACGCCGTCCTCGACCATTTCAGGAATGCGATCGTAGTCGCGGTGGGGCAGGTGTCGGGCCGCACCTTGCGTTCGCTCGGGCGGGAACCGGCGGCCGTGCTGCGGCACCCCGCGATGGGCGGTGCGAATGAGTTCCGAACCGGCATGCGGGCCCTGGCCCGAAGCCTTTGAGGGGGTCGGCGAGGGGACGACTCACGCGGTGTGGCGCCATACACAGCCACCGCTGCGAGGCGATCGGGTGACGGTGGACGGTGTCGACGACGTCGGGAATACTCTTCGGGCCGTCGGTGTCCGCATTCAATCCCGGGCGAGTTGCCGGCACAGGTCCTCGCGCGTCTGCGCGATGTGCGCCTGCAAGAGTTCTGCCACGGCATCGGCGGCGCCGGCGAGCCAGGCGTCTTGCAGCGCGGTGTGTTCGCGCCGCGCCCGGTCGCTCCGGCCCTCGGGCCGCAGGTGCTGCAGCACGTAGCGCTCGGCCAGCAGCGACAGGCGTTCCAAGAGTTGCACGGTGAGCGGCGTTGCAGCGTCGCTGACGAGGGCGAGATGGAATTCCCGGTTGCGCCTCGCCACGGCGGCAAGGCCGGGATCGTCGTCGGCCATGAGTGCGGCGTAGGCCGATTCGACGGCCGCACGGCTGTCCGCCGTTGCATGGGCGCAGGCCCGCGCGGCGGCAGCCGGTTCCAGCGACAGGCGCAGCGCGTAGATCTCCTCCGCCTCCGCAAGCGACAGGGGTGCCACAAACCATCCGCGGTTGGGAATGCGGGTGACTAGTCCGTCCTGGTGCAGTCGAGTCAGCGCCTCGCGCAGCGGAATCTTGCTGACGCCGAGTGTGCTGGCCAGAGCGTCCTGCCGCACGGCCGTGTCACCCGACAGGTCTCCCGTGACGATCTGCTCGCGCAGCACCTCGTAGATGCGGTCCGGCAGAGCGCGCACCTGCAGCATGCGCGTTACAGCGACGGTCGCGTCGCGGCCGCCCTCTCGACCATCGCGATCACCTCGGCGCGACGCGCACCCTCGAGCGGCATGCGCGGTGGCAGCACACGCTCCGAACCGCGACCCATCACCTGCTCGGCCAGCTTGATGCTCTGTACGAGGTCGTGCTCGGCATCGAGGTGCAGCAACGGCATGAACCAGCGGTAGATCTCCAGCGCCTTGGCGTGATCGCCATTGCGCAGCGCCGCGACCAGTCCGACGGACTCACGCGGGAAGGCGTTGGTCAGACCCGAGACCCAGCCGCGTGCCCCGAGGAAGAGTCCTTCGAGCGCCACGTCATCGAGGCCTGCGAAAAGCACGTAGCGATCGCCGACGGCGTTGAGGACATCGGTGAATCGCCGCGGATCCGGTGCGGACTCCTTCAGCGCAACAATGTTGGCTTCGCCGGAGAGTGCGAGCAGCGTCTCGGCGTCGATCATCGTGCGGTAGGCCGGTGGGTTGTTGTAGAGCATGATCGGCAGCGCGGTGGCGCGCGCCACGCCTGCGAAGTGGGCGATGAGCTCGTGCCGCTTGGGCACATAGACCATCGGCGGCAGCAGCATGAGTCCGTCCGCGCCGGCCGTTTCGGCCGCCTGCGCGTAGCGGATCGCACGGCGGGTGTCGTACTCCGAGACGCCCGTGAGCACCGGGACACGACCCTTCACGACCTCGACCACGGCCTTCAGGACCGACAACTTCTCGTGCGACTCGAGGGAATTGTTCTCGCCCACGGTGCCGAGGGCGATGATGCCGTTGACGCCGTCGCGGATCAGGTCGTCGATGACCCGTTGGGTGTTGGCAAGGTCAACGGTCAGGTCTTCGTGCAGCTGCGTCGTGACGGCAGGAAAGACCCCCGCCCAGTGGATAGTCATCGTTGCCCCTCCTAAAACGTATACGATATACGAAAAGCGCGGGCCGCAACATCGGACATGGATTCGATGCAGCCGGTTTGCAAGGTTGATTACTTTCGTATTTCGAATCTTCCACTGTCCGGCAGTGTCACCGCTGCGTCCAGGAGTCGGCGGCCATGCACTTCAACCAGTTCCTCTCGGCCTATTACCCGGATCCGGCCTACGGCGGGGACCGGTTGTATGCCGACATGCTCGAGCAGGCGAGGCTCGTCGAGCGGCTCGGGTACCGTGGCGTCACCATTCCCGAGCACCACCTCATCAATATCCTTCTGGTGCCGGACCCGCTGCAGCTGGCGGTCAAGGTCGCCTCGGTGACGCAGCGGCTTGAGGTCATGACCTCGGTCTCGGTCCTGCCGCTGCACGACATGCGCATCTTCGCCGGCCAGGTCGTGCAGGCGGACATCCTCTGCGAGGGGCGGTTGATGCTGGGTGTCGGGCGCGGTGCCTTCGCCTATGAATTGGCCCGCATGGGCAAGCCGATCGAGGAGTCCCGCGAACGCTTCGACGAATCACTGGAACTGCTCCTGGCGCTGCTGTCGCGGGAGAACGTGGAGTGGCATGGCAGGTACTACGACTTCGCGCCCGTCACGGTGATGCCACGTCCGGTGCGCCCTATTCCCATCATGGTGGCGGCACTCGTGCCGGAGGCCATCGAGGCCTCCGCACGGCGCGGCTTCCACATCCAGACCACGCCGCTGAATGCCACGGTCGCAAAAATGCAGGAGCAGGTGGCCGCCTTCCAGCGCGGCCGGGCGGCGCTCGGTGCCGCGGGCGCCGGCCTTAGGCTCTCGCTCTCGCGCGTCTGCTGCGTGGCCCGGGACGAGGCGGACGCCAAGGCCAAACTCGAACTCGCGCGCGGCTATTACGGCCGCTTCCACAACGTCTACACGGGGCCTGGCGTGGTGGAGTCCGGCGTGATCGCACCGTTGCCGCTGAACCAGTCGGCCGAAGAATTCCGCTCGAGCGTGCTAGTCTGCACCGCCTCGGAGATGGTCGACCGGCTGAAGCTGTATGAAGAACTCGGGATCGACGACTTCATCATGAACCCCAACCTCGGCCACTCGCAGGGAGAGTCGCTTGAAGCGATTGAACGGTTTGCCGCGGATGTCATGCCGCACTTTCGTCCGGCAGGAGCCCGAGCGTGATTGATCGAAGCGAGTTCATCCGAGCCATGCGCACCGTAGCGCACAGTGTGACGGTGGTGACGACCGCCGGACCGCAGGGTCGCTGGGGAGCCACCGTGTCGGCATTCACGTCGGTGTCGGCGGACCCGCCGTCGATCCTCGTCTGCCTGCACAGTGACAGCCGCATCGCCGCGCTCGTCCGCGAGAATGGCTGTTATGCCGTGAACGTGTTGCGCGAGGGTGAGCGTTCGCTCGCCGAGCGCTTCGCCGGCCGCGGCGTGGCGCGGGAGGCCGACCGCTTCGAGGGCGTCGAACTCGTGGCCGGGGCTGCGCTGCCGTCGCTGGCGGCGGCGCACACGGTGTTCCACTGCCGCCTCGAGCAGACGATCGTGTGTGGCACCCACCTCATCTGTATCGGCGCGGTGGAAGCCGCGACGTCCGGTGCCTGCCGGCCGCTGGCCTACCTCGATGGTGAGTACGTTGCCGTCATCCCCCATGAGCATCCTGAATGACGGACGGTGCGTGATGCCGATCATGACGATTGAGCTCTTCAAGGGGCGCAGCCGCGAGCAGAAGCGTGCGCTCGTCGAGGCGCTGACGGAGACCTATGTCCGGGTCATGGGTGGCAAGCCCGACGCGGTCACCATCCTCCTGAAGGAGGTGGCCAAGGAAGACTGGGCGGTGGCCGGCGAGCTCATGGCCGACAAGTACCCGGACTGATCCCGTGGGCGCGATCCAGTCGGCTTATTCCGTCGAAGGCAGTGGCCCCGCGCTGTTCCTGGTCCACGGCATCGGCGCGTCGCGGCACAGTTGGGACGGGCTCGTGCGGCATCTGGCGCCGCACTTCCGCTGCATCTCCTACGACCTGCGCGGTCACGGCAAGTCACCCAAGCCGGCTCCGCCTTACACGCTCGATGACCTGACCGATGACCTCGAGCGCCTGCGGGCGGAACTCGGCATCGAGTCGGCACACGTTGCCGGCCACTCCCTGGGCGGGATGATCGGGCCGCGCTATGCGCAGCGCTTTCCGTCACGCGTGAAGTCGCTCGGGCTTTTAAGCACCGCGGCATTCCGCACCGACGAGGATGCCGCCAAGGTGCGCGGTGTCGTCGCCGCCATGCGCGCCAAGGGCATCGCGCCGGTGCTCGAGACGCTCAAGGACCGCTGGTTCACGCCGCAGTTCGCCGAACGTTCGCCCGAGGTGATCGAGCGGCGCATGCAGCAGGTCATCGACACGGACCCTGCGGTCTTCCTGTCGGTGTTCGACATCTATGCCGAGACGGAAATGGGTCCGTGGCTGCACGAGGTGGGCCATCCGAGCCTCGTGCTCACCGGCGAGAACGACGGTGGCTGCAATCCTCGGCTGAATACAGCCATCGCGGCTGCCCTGCCGAACGCCGAACTCGTGGTCCTGCCGGTGCTGCGCCACGCGATCCTGCTCGAGGACCCGGCCGCCGTCGCCGGCCCGGTGCTCGAGTTCCTGCTGCGGCAGACGGCTGCCTAGCGCGTGATGCCCATCTCGCGGACGAGCCGGTAGACGTACTCGACGCTCTCGTCGAATTCGCGTACGCCGATGCGCTCGTCACGTCCGTGCGCACGGTTTTCGCCTTCCTCCATCCACAGGCCGCCGACGTCGAAGCTCGGGATGCCGGCATTGCGGGTCTGCCGGTCGTCACTGAAGCCGGTCGCCATGGAGGGCACGAGGCCGACGCCCGGCCACATCGAGTGCACCACCGCCGCGACCCGGTCCATGACGGCAGGTACCGGCACCGATTCGGGGCTGACGATCGGTGCGGCATCCATGGTCACCCGGATGCGCGGCTCCGCGATCACCGTCTCCAGGGTCTTCTGGACCTGGCCTGCATCATCCCCCGGCATCATGCGGCACTGCACGGTGGCCTTGGCGCGCTGGGGGAGGGCGTTTTCCGCATGGCCGCCGGAGATCAGCGTCGCCACGCAGGTGGTGTGTAGGAGAGCGTTCAGGAAGACCGACTCCGACAGTCGTGCCGCCGCCGCGGGATCAGGCACAGATGCGGCCACGGCACGCAGGTCGTCCCGCGTGTTGCCGCTCTCACGCTCGGCGAGTGCCTTGAAATAGGCGCGCGTCGTCGCCGTCGTCATGACGGGGAACTGATGGGCCTCGATGCGGCCCAGTGCCTTGGACAGTCTGTAGATCGGATTGTCAGGACCGGGCAGGGAGCCGTGACCGCCCGGGGCCGTGGTTTCGAGCGTGTAGGTGACATAGGTCTTCTCGCTCGTGCCGATGTCGTAGAAGCCACGCTCGCCGTGCGCAAGACCGCCGCCGCCACCATCGAGGTTGTACGCCACGGCGGCGTCGATCAGTGCACGGTGTTCCTTCAGCAGGAACGCAGGACCGTTGGCGTCACCGCCGGCTTCCTCGTCGGCGGTGAACATGGCGATGACATCGTGATCCGGCTGCCAGTGCTCGCGGTGCAGACGGATGAGCGCGGCCGCGAGAGCCGCATCCCCGTCCTTCATGTCTTCGGTGCCGCGGCCATAGAACCAGCCATCGCGCTCGAGCAGGCGGAACGGATCGACGCTCCAGTCCTCGGGGTTCGCGGCGACAACATCAAGGTGGCCCATGAAGAGGACTGCCGGCTTTGCGGTACGACCGCGGATCCGCACCACGAGATTGGCGCTGCGCGGGAACGCGTCGGGCGCCACCACGGTGACGTCGTTGCGCGCAAAGCCCTCTGCAATGAAGCGGGCTTCCAGCGCTTTGGCGGCGCCGAGCGTGCCCTTGGCGTGGGTGGTGTCGATGTTGATCAGTTCGCGCAGCAGGTCGCGCGCGAGTGCCGCGTCCGCCGCAGGCGGCAGGGGTCCGGGCTGCGCCGCGCACACGCCTCCGCTCAGGATGGCCGCGAGCAGCAAGGCAGGGGCTGAGGTTCGCATGAGGTCTCCGTCTTGACGGTTCATCTTGTTATTGGCTGTAGCTCTGGGACGTGGTCGAGCCGCCGCGTCCGGTCCAGTTGGTGTGATGCATCTCGCCGCGCGGCCGGTCGGTGCGCTCGTAGGTGTGCGCGCCGAAGTAGTCCCGCTGCGCCTGCAGGAGGTTGGCCGGCAGGCGTGCCGCCCGGTAGCCGTCCCAGTACGCGAGGGCGGCCGAGAGGCACGGTACCGGCAGGCCGATCGAGACGGCCGAAGCCACCACCCGCCTGAGCGCGCCCTGTCGGGCGAGCACCGCGTCGCGGAAGAAGGGATCGAGCAGCAGGTTGACGAGCGCCGGATCGCGGTCGAACGCGCGCTTGATGTCGCCCAGAAAGGCCGAGCGGATGATGCATCCACCGCGCCAGGTCAGCGCGATGCCGCCGAAGTTGAGCGCCCAGCCGAGGGACTGCCCGGCTGCACGCATCAGCTGGTAGCCCTGCGCGTAGGAGATGATCTTCGCCACATAGAGCGCCGCCCGCAGATCGTTGACGAGCGCTGTGCCATCGCCCGCGTAGCGCTCGGTGGCATCCCCGAGCACCTTTGCCGCATGGATGCGTTCGTCCTTGGCCGCGGACAGGCAGCGTGCGAAGACGGCCTCGCCGATCAGGGTGAGCGGAATGCCTTCGTCAAGCGCCGCGGTCACCGTCCACTTGCCGGTGCCCTTCTGTCCGGCCTTGTCGAGGATGACGTCCAGCGTCGCCGTGCCGTCGCTGTCGGTGTAGGCGAGGATGTCGCGCGTGATCTCGACGAGATAGCTGTTCAGTTCCGCGCCGTTCCACTCGTCGAAGAGCGCCGCCATGGCGC
>CAXBRZ010000078.1:0-9433 GCA_963978075.1 uncultured bacterium
AGCCGTTGGCCAACTATCTGGTCCGTGAAATTCAGGACGTCTACCGCCTGCAGGGTGTGCGTATCAACGACAAGCACATCGAAGTCATCATCCGGCAGATGCTGCGCAAGGCGGAAGTTCTGTCGGCAGGCGATTCGGGCCTGCTGCGTGGCGAACAGGTGGACCGCGCCCGTGCGCTGGAAGCCAACGTCAAGCTCGAGGCTGACGGCAAGACCCCCGCCAAGATCGAACCGTTGCTGCTGGGCATCACCAAGGCGTCGCTGGCGACGGAATCCTTCATTTCTGCGGCTTCCTTCCAGGAGACGACCCGGGTGCTGACGGAAGCGGCGGTCCGCGGCCTCAAGGACGACCTGCGCGGCCTCAAGGAAAACGTCATTGTGGGTCGGCTCATTCCGGCCGGGACCGGGTTTGCGTACCACGCAAATCGCCGGCGCCGGGCATCGGATGCAGAAGGCGCCCGGTCCGGATTCATGGACATGGGCGGCGGCATGGCGGAGGGGGATGACACCTCTGCTGCGGAGGCGACGGAGGCCACGGCCGCCGAGTGACCCAGGGCGTGTCGTCCGGGGACTCACTCTCCGGCCGGCCAGCAACCCAACCCCCCCCGGACCCGACCGGGGGGTCATTGACACAAACTGGCCTCGGACCTAAAATCCGCGGTCTTTCTTGGCCCGCCCCCTGAACGGGGAGGGTCAGAGTCTGAATCCACCGGGCCGCCGATAGGCGGCCCGATTTTCTCCGGCCTGAAAAGCCGGTATGGCGGCGATACTTCATGTCAACGACGAATCAGCTCATCCGCGACGGCCGTAATGATCCGGCCTTCAAGTCAAAGGTGCCGGCGCTGAATGCCAGCCCGCAGAAGCGTGGCGTATGCACCCGCGTGTACACCACGACTCCGAAGAAGCCGAACTCGGCCCTTCGCAAGGTCTGCCGTGTTCGCCTGACCAATGGCTTCGAAGTGACGAGCTACATCGGTGGTGAAGGCCACAACCTTCAGGAGCACTCGGTGGTCCTGATCCGCGGTGGCCGTGTGAAGGATTTGCCAGGTGTCCGCTACCATACGGTGCGCGGAACCCTCGACTGCGCGGGCGTGAATGACCGCAAGCAGAGCCGGTCCAAGTACGGCGCCAAGCGCTCGAAGAAGTAACAGGTATCCATCATGTCCCGACGTGCAGCAGCCCCCCAGCGAACCATTCTTCCGGACCCGAAGTTCGGCAGCGAAATGCTGGCAAAGTTCATGAACATGGTCATGGAGCGCGGCAAGAAGTCCGTCGCTGAGACGATCGTTTACGGAGCCATCGACCGCATTGCCGAGCGTACCAGCCGTCCCGCAGACCAGGCGCTGCAGGTGCTCGCCTCTGCGCTCGACAACGTGAAGCCCGCTGTGGAAGTGAAGTCGCGCCGCGTTGGCGGTGCCACCTACCAGGTGCCCGTGGAAGTGCGTGCCAACCGTCGCCAGACCCTGGCCATGCGTTGGGTGATCGAAGCAGCACGCTCCCGCAGCGAGAAGTCCATGGCGATGCGGCTTGCTCACGAATTGCTTGAAGCCGCCGAGAACCGCGGTGCCGCCGTACGCAAGCGCGAGGATACGCACCGCATGGCTGAAGCGAACAAGGCGTTTGCCCACTACCGCTGGTAGTTCCCGCTTCGGCGAACATCGCAAGACAGAAAACCGGCGGACCCATGGTCCGCCGGACCTTTTTCGGGAGTCCAAACAGGTGCCGCGCAATACCCCGATCGAGCGCTACCGAAACATCGGAATCTCTGCGCACATCGATGCCGGCAAGACCACCACCACCGAACGCGTCCTGTTCTACACAGGCGTCTCCCACAAGATCGGGGAAGTCCATGACGGTGCTGCCATCATGGATTACATGGAACAGGAGCAGGAGCGTGGGATCACCATCACCGCGGCCGCGACTACCTGTTTCTGGAAGGGCATCGATGGCGCCTTCCCCGAGCACCGAATCAACATCATCGACACGCCCGGGCATGTAGATTTCACGATTGAGGTGGAGCGGTCGCTTCGCGTGCTGGACTCTGCGATTGCCGTGTACTGCGCTGTTTCGGGTGTGCAGCCACAGTCCGAGACGGTCTGGCGGCAAATGAACAAGTACGGCGTGCCGCGCATCGCATTCGTCAACAAGATGGATCGCGTGGGCGCCAATTTTCTGCGATGCGTAGAGCAGATCCGCAGTCGTCTGAAAGGCAATCCGGTTCCTCTGCAGCTACCCATCGGCGCCGAGGAGGACTTTGTCGGCGTCGTGGATCTCATCCAGATGAAGGAAATCTGGTGGGATGATGCGACTCAGGGCACCCGCTTTGAATATCGCGACGTGCCTCAGGGCATGATGGAAGAGTGCCGTGAGTGGCGTGCCAGGTTGGTCGAGGCTGCGGCCGAGGCCAACGAAGGGCTGACCAACCGTTATCTTGAAGACGGCGACCTGACGGTGGAGGAAATCAAGGCTGGCCTGCGTGAACGCGCCTTGCGCAACGAGATTTGCCTTGTGACCTGCGGGTCTGCCTTCAAGAACAAGGGTGTGCAGGCCGTTTTGGATGCGGTCATCGAATACATGCCTTCGCCGGTTGAAGTCCCGGCGGTGACGGGGATGTCGGAAGAAGGTCAGACGCTTTCACGGGAGGCGGCGGACAATGCCCCGTTCTCGGCGCTCGCCTTCAAGATCCTGAATGACCCTTTCGTCGGCAATCTGACTTTTTTCCGCGTCTATTCCGGTGTGCTCAAATCGGGCGACCAGGTCCGCGTGCCAAACAAGGGCAAGACGGAACGAATTGGCCGCTTGCTGCAAATGCATGCATCGGAACGGACCGAAATCAAGGAAGTGCGGGCCGGAGACATCGCTGCGGCGGTGGGTCTCAAGGACGTCACGACCGGAGATACCCTGTCGGACCTCGACAGGGTCATAGTGCTTGAGAAAATTGAATTTCCGGAGCCCGTCATCTCGGTCGCAGTCGAACCCAAGACGACCGCAGACCAGGAAAAAATGGCTGTCGCCCTGCAGCGTCTCGCCAAGGAAGACCCCTCGTTCAGGGTGCATACGGACCCCGAATCAGGCCAGACCATCATTTCAGGGATGGGAGAACTGCATCTCGAGATCATCGTGGACCGCATGAAGCGCGAGTTCAAGGTGGACGCCAATGTGGGCAAGCCCCAAGTCGCCTATCGCGAGACCCTGCGTTCGACGCTGGAGGTCGAAGGCAAATTCATCCGGCAGTCCGGTGGCAAGGGCCAGTATGGACACGTCTGGCTCAAACTCGAACCTTTGCCTGCCGACCAAGGCTACGAATTCGTCAATGGAATTACCGGTGGATCTGTCCCCAAGGAATTCATCCCGGCAGTCGACAAGGGGATCCAGGAAGCCATGGAAGGTGGCGTTCTCGCCGGTTACCCCATCGTGGACGTCAAGGTGACCTTGTTCGACGGGTCGTATCACGATGTCGACTCCAATGAAATGGCCTTCAAGATTGCGGCAAGCATCGGCTTCAAGGAAGGCTTCCGGGACGCCCGCCCGACGCTACTCGAGCCGATCATGAAGGTCGAAGTTGTCACGCCGGACGACTACTATGGCGACGTCATCGGCGACCTCAACCGTCGTCGCGGCCAAATTGTCGGTATGGATGACTCGCCATCAGGTCGGGTCATCAATGCAGAGGTTCCTCTGGCCGAGATGTTCGGTTACGCGACTTCTGTCCGCTCCATGAGTCAGGGGCGAGCGACATTCACGATGGAATTCGAGAAGTATGCCGAGGTGCCGAACAACGTTGCCGAAATCATACTCAAGCGTGCGGGATGAATTTTTTAAGGCGGCGAATCGAATCGCGGCCTTTGTTTCGAAGAACCTCAACCACAAACTAAAATTGGAGTAGCGCCGTGTCGAAGGAAAAGTTCCAGCGTACTAAGCCTCACGTGAACGTGGGGACGATCGGTCACGTTGACCATGGCAAGACGACGCTGACGGCGGCGCTGACCAAGGTGATGGCCGAGAAGCACGGTGGTGAGTTCAAGGCGTACGACCAGATTGACAAGGCGCCGGAAGAGAAGGCGCGTGGTATTACGATTTCGACGGCGCACGTGGAGTACCAGAGCGACAACCGTCACTACGCGCACGTGGACTGCCCTGGGCACGCTGACTATGTGAAGAACATGATCACGGGTGCGGCGCAGATGGACGGAGCGATTTTGGTGTGTTCGGCGGCGGACGGCCCGATGCCGCAGACGCGCGAGCACATTCTTCTGGCCCGTCAGGTCGGTGTTCCGTACATCGTGGTGTTCCTGAACAAGGCGGACATGGTGGACGACGCCGAGCTTCTGGAGCTGGTGGAGATGGAAGTTCGCGAGCTTCTGTCGAAGTACCAGTTCCCTGGCGACGACACTCCGATTGTGAAGGGATCGGCACTGAAGGCGCTGGAAGGCGACCAGAGCCCGATCGGCGTTCCGGCTGTGATGCAGCTGGTGGACGAGATGGACAAGTACATTCCGGTGCCGCAGCGCGCTGTGGATGGCGCGTTCCTGATGCCTGTGGAAGACGTGTTCTCGATTTCGGGCCGTGGCACGGTGGTGACCGGTCGTATCGAGCGCGGCATTGTGAAGGTGAACGACGAGGTGGAGATTGTCGGTATTCGTGACACCACGAAGACGATCTGCACGGGCGTTGAGATGTTCCGCAAGCTCTTGGACGAGGGTCAGGCCGGCGACAACGTGGGTGTGCTGCTGCGCGGCACGAAGCGTGAGGAAGTCGAGCGTGGCCAGGTGCTGTGCAAGCCGGGTTCGATCAAGCCGCACACGAAGTTTGAGTGTGAGGTGTACGTTCTGACGAAGGAGGAGGGTGGCCGTCACACGCCGTTCTTCAAGGGCTACCGTCCGCAGTTTTACTTCCGTACGACGGACGTGACGGGCAACGTGCAGTTGCCGGATGGCGTTGAGATGGTGATGCCTGGCGACAACATCAAGATGACGGTTGAGCTGATCAGCCCGATCGCGATGGAAGAGGGCCTGCGTTTCGCCATCCGTGAGGGTGGCCGTACCGTCGGCGCCGGCGTCGTCTCGAAGATCCTTCAGTAAGGCGCTAGCGAAAGCGAAAAGGCTTGGCCCGCGAGAGGTTGGTTAGAGGATAGGCCAGTAGCTCAATTGGCAGAGCGGCGGTCTCCAAAACCGCAGGTTGGGGGTTCGATTCCCTCCTGGCCTGCCACTCGCGGGCGGGTCTTCACAGGACGTCATGACCGAACATACTGACATCAAGGCCGACGGCCGTTCTGCCGACTGGCTGTGGCTCGTCGTCGCGGCGGCCGCACTCGTGGGCGGATTCGTCGTTTTCTACGCGATGAAGTCGCTGCCGAGCGCGGTCCGCTATCTGGCAGTGCTGGCCGGCATCGGCTTGTCCGTCGGTGGGCTTGTCATGACGGCGCTCGGTCGGCAGGTCTGGGAGTTCGCGCTCGGATCGCGGATCGAACTGCGCAAGATGGTCTGGCCGACGGTCAAGCAGGCGCAGACGACGACAGCTGTGGTGATCGTATTCGTGCTCGTCCTGGGGGTCTTCTTCTGGCTCGTCGACATGCTGCTGGGGTATATCACCCGGTCGCTGCTCGGCGCGGGAGGCTGAGTCCATGGCGTTGCGCTGGTACGTCGTCCACGCTTACTCCAACTTCGAGCACAAAGTGGCCGAAGGATTGAAAGAGCGCGTGAAGATGCTGGGCCTCGAGCACAAGTTTGGCGACATTCTCGTGCCGACCGAGGAAGTGGTCGAGATGCGCGACGGGCAGAAGCGTCGCAGCGACCGCAAGTTCTTCCCCGGTTACGTGCTGGTCCAGATGGAAATGGACGAAGAAAGCTGGCATCTCGTCAAGGAGACGCCGAAGGTTCTCGGATTCATTGGCGGCACCAAGGACAAGCCTGCGCCGATTACCGAGAAGGAAGCCAACACCATTCTTCGCCGTGTCGAAGAGGGTGTGGACAAGCCGAAGCCGAAGGTGTTGTTCGAGCCGGGCGAGATCGTCCGTGTGACGGACGGCCCCTTCAACGATTTCAATGGCGTGGTCGAGTCGGTGAATTACGAGAAGAGCCGTCTGCACGTCGCTGTGCAGATTCTGGGTCGCTCGACGCCGGTCGAACTCGAGTTCTCGCAGGTCGAGAAGGTCTGATTGGATTTCGGTCCGCCCGTTTGGGGCGGATCACAACCGGGGAGCCGCAAGGCGTTTGTACCCACTGAGGTAGAGAATGGCGAAGAAGGTTACGGGGTATATCAAACTCCAGATCCCCGCCGGGTCGGCTAATCCGAGCCCGCCGGTCGGTCCAGCGCTCGGTCAGCAGGGCGTCAACATCATGGAATTCTGCAAGCAGTTCAATGCGCAGACATCGTCCATGGAAAAGGGGCTGCCCACGCCGGTGGTCATCACCGTGTACAGCGACCGCAGCTTCACGTTCATCCTGAAGACTCCGCCTGCCGGTGTTCTGATCGCCAAGGCGCTCGGGATTCCCAAGGGAAGCGGCCGCCCGAACACCCAGAAGGTCGGCAAGATCAGCCGCGCCCAGCTGGAAGATATCGCGAAGCTCAAGATGCCGGACCTCACGGCCGCCGACCTTGACGCCGCCGTCCGTACAATCGCTGGAAGCGCCCGTTCGATGGGCGTGGATGTGGAGCGCTGATCATGGCAACTGTGCAAAAGCGCGTGAAGGCCTGGGCCACGAAGATCCTGCCCGGCAAGTCCTACGACATCGATCAGGCACTCTCCCTCGTCAAGGAGTTTGCGGTGGCCAAGTTCGACGAGTCCGTCGACGTGGCGGTCAATCTGGGCATTGATGCAACGAAGTCCGACCAGCAGGTCCGTGGCTCGACGGTGCTCCCGAACGGCACCGGCAAGACCGTGCGTGTGGCCGTGTTCACCAGTGGAAAGAACCAGGATGTGGCCCGTGCGGCGGGCGCCGATGTCGTCGGTCTCGAAGACCTCGCCGAGAAGGTGAAGGCCGGCGAGATGGACTTCGACGTCGTCATCGCCAGTCCCGACGCCATGCGTGTTGTCGGTGCGCTCGGCCAGATACTGGGTCCGCGCGGCCTGATGCCGAACCCGAAGGTCGGCACGGTGACCCCCGACGTGGCCGGTGCCGTCAAGAACGCGAAAGCCGGTCAGGTCCGTTACCGCTGCGACAAGGCCGGTATCGTGCACTGCCAGGTCGGTCGCGCCAGTTTCGAGGGCGGCAAGCTCAAGGAAAACCTGCAGGCGCTTCTGGCCGACCTGCAGAAGATGAAGCCGGCCGCCTCGAAGGGCGTCTATATCCAGAAGGTGACGGTTTCCTCGACCATGGGTCCGGGCGTCACGATCGAGCGTTCTTCGCTCGGAGTCTGATTTTTTTGATGATGACCGTCGGAACGCAAGTTCCGGCAGCCATCGAAGACCGCAGGCGCGACCAGGGCTTGATGGCCCAGAGGTCGCTCAATGAAGGACCGGGGTGACCCGGTGGCCTGCGCAGATGGTGTCACCCGAAGCGAGTGACGGCGCCGCAAGCTCCGCCACGACAGTCCCCAAAGGGCTGGCTGAAGGTCACCGTCGACCGTTCCGATGAATGCCCTTACCGGCAGACATCGAGGGCGGCGAGAGTATCCCGGCGCAATCCGGGGTACATAAAAGGTGGACGGTCGAGTCGCAAATGCGGCAAGGCCGTTCGTGGGCTGATCTTCTGCGAGGCAGGAAATGTCACTCAATATCGAGCAGAAGAAGGCACTGGTGACCGAGGTCAACGAGGTTGCGCGTACCGCGCAGTCCGTCGTGGCCGCCGAGTACCGTGGCTTGTCGGTTACGCAGATCACGAACCTGCGCGCTCAGGCGCGCAAGTCCGGGGTCTACGTGCGTGTCGTCAAGAACACTCTCGCGCGCAAGGCGGTTGCCGGGACGTCCTTCGAATGCATCGCCCCGCAGCTCAAGGGTCCGTTGATCCTGGCTTTTTCAAAGGAAGACCCGGGTGCCGCCGCGCGCGTCATCAAGGCTTTCGCCAAGGACAACGACAAGCTCGTCGCTACTCTGGTTTCTCTTGGCGGGCAGTTGTTGCCCGGCAAGGCGATTGACCAGGTCGCGTCGCTGCCGACCAAGGAGCAGGCGTTGTCGATGCTGCTCGGCGTGCTCAAGGCGCCGATTTCGAAGTTCGTCCGTACGCTCGCCGAGCCGCACGCCAAACTGGTCCGTACCGTTGCCGCGGTCAAGGATCAGAAGGCTGCTGCCGCGGGCTAACGCCTTCGAAACAACTTTCGGGTTTTAAGATCATCAATCGTTTTTTTGGAGTTACTGAAATGGCTGTTAGCAAAGAAGAGATTCTCGACGCGATCGGTGCGATGTCGATCCTCGAGGTGGTTGATCTCGTCAAGATGATGGAAGACAAGTTCGGCGTCACCGCGGCTGCCCCGGTGGCTGCCGCCGCCGCTCCCGCCGCTGCCGCCGCAGCTCCGGTGGAAGAGAAGACCGAGTTCACCGTGGTCCTCAAGGAGTACCCGGCGGACAAGAAGGTCACCGTCATCAAGGTCGTGCGCGAAGCCACCGGCCTGGGCCTCAAGGAAGCCAAGGACCTGGTCGAGGGCATTCCTTCGACGATCAAGGACGGCGTCAACAAGGCTGATGCCGAGAAGATCAAGAAGGCTCTTGAAGAAGCAGGCGCCAAGGTTGAGGTCAAGTAAGACAGCCATGCGCGGTTCAACCCGCGCCTGATGTCTGCAAGGCCCTGGGCCTTTCCGTTGCCGCTTTTTCGAGTGAAAGGGCGGCAACGGGGGCTTGGGGTCGAATCGTTTTTTTTAGCGTGCCCCCTTGGGGGAACGCAACGCGGGCTTCGAAGGAAGTTCGCGAACTGCAGAGGGTGAGCTCATGGCCTATTCGTTCACCGAGAAGAAGCGTATCCGCAAGTCGTTTGCCAAGCGCGCAAACGTACATGATGTCCCTTACCTGCTTGCTACCCAGCTGGAATCCTACACGGGCTTCCTGCAGGCAGACGTGGGGCCGACGGCACGCAAGAACGAAGGCCTGCAGTCGGCTTTCAGCTCCATCTTCCCGATCGTGTCGCACAACGGTTTTGCGCGCCTCGAATTCCTGTCCTACGTGCTGGGCGACCCCGCATTTGACGTCAAGGAATGCCAGCAGCGCGGCCTGACGTTCGCCTCGCCCCTGCGCGCCAAAGTGCGCCTGGTGATCCTGGACAAGGAATCGCCGACCAAGCCGGTCGTCAAGGAAATGAAAGAGCAGGAAGTGTACATGGGCGAACTGCCGCTCATGACCGCCAACGGTTCGTTCGTCATCAACGGCACCGAGCGTGTCATCGTCTCGCAGCTGCACCGTTCGCCGGGCGTGTTCTTCGAGCACGACCGCGGCAAGACGCATTCGTCGGGCAAGCTCCTTTTCTCCGCCCGCATCATTCCCTATCGCGGGTCGTGGCTCGATT
>CAXBRZ010000079.1:0-9385 GCA_963978075.1 uncultured bacterium
AACAGAATCCTCAAGGTGCGCCTCGGGGTACAGCCGGTAATTGATGACCGCGACTACGACACCCTGCTCGGCCAGCGCGGCGCCGACGAAGCGGTACTGGTTCTTGGCGCCCCAGTACCAGCTGCCGCCGTGCACGAACACCACCAGTGGCACCGGACGTCCCGGCGGGTGGCGCGGCAGGTACAGGTCCAGCCGCTGACGTGGCAAGGTCCCGTAGGCGATGTCATGGCTGACCGTGACGGCGCCGTTGATGACATCCGCACTATTGGCAAGACGCAGCAAGCCACCTGCCGTGCACCCCGCCAGCGTGCCCAGCCACAGCACAGCGAGAAACAGCAGGCTGCCGCAGCGACGGCGGCGGGTCACGCGCGCATCCTGAAGGTGGGTCGCCCGGACGCATCCAGCAGTCCGTGTCCGGTGAGCCAGCGCCGCTCCGCATCGGTTTCCTGTTCGAACCAGGCTTGCGTCGACCCAAGCCGGAAGGTGTAACCCCAGGCATCCATGTCCGCCATCAGCCGTTCGGCACCCACCGCCGGCAGATCGCGCGCAAGGCAGACCTGCAGGTAACACACGGCGTTTTCCTCGTCGTAGTCACCCCCGGCATCGGTGGCAAGACCCGCGCGCCGCTGCGCCGTCATGCAGGCCGTGTGACACGCCTCGTGCAATGCCGAATGCACAGGGGTGTCATCCCGCACGTAGACGGTGCAACCCTGAATGCCCGCCTCCGGCTCGCCCCAGTAACTGCCGGGAATCGGTTCTTCGGGTTCCACTCGCTGCACCGTCAGCCCGAAACGACCGAGCACATCGGCAAGCGGTCCCACGCCGATGTGCGCGACGCTGAGCACCGTGCCGTGCTCGCTCACGGCTGCAGGGCCGCCAGCCGGCGCATCACAAGGCCCGACAACTCGCGCGCCAATGCCAAGCGGATCGTCTCCTGTTCCTCTTCCTTGGCGAGGATGGCGCCGGTATCGAAACTGTAGTCCCGCGACAGTTCAAGGCGGCTCGGGGCAATGACCTCCCGATCGTCGATGAGGACGCGGTAACGGACCGCGTAGTACACCTCGTATTCGGTCGGCGTATTGCTCGCCGACACCGAAAGCACGCGTTGTGTCGGCAGGTCTTCCAGCACCTCGACGACGGCGCCAGAGCCCGCCCCTTCCACGACCGTCGCGCCCGCCGCCTGCAGGGACTCGGTCAGTGCGCGGTGGAAGTCCGTGTACCGGTCCGTGGCCAGCACCCGTGTGGTGTGGAACGCCGCCGGCAACGGCTCGCTGCCCTGCAGATGGAAGCCACAGCCGGCCAGCAGCCAGACGACAAGGCAACCCCACAAGCGCAATGCAGCCCTCACGCGGCCACCACGTTGACGAGCTTGCCGCGCACCACGATGACCTTGCGCACGGTGAGTGCTCCGACAAAGCGCTGCACCGTGGCGTCGGCAAGCGCCGCCGCGCGAATGCCTTCCTCGTCCGCATCGACCGCAACCGTGATCTGGCTGCGCAGCTTGCCGTTGACCTGCACGACGAGCGTCACCGACTCCTGATGCAGCGCCTCGGGGTCGACGCACGGCCAGGACTCGTCGATCACCGCCGTCGTGTGCCCCAGTGCCTGCCACAACGCATGCGTCACGTGCGGCACCACCGGCGAGAGCATGAGGACCGCGAGGGTCAGCGCTTCATGTACGACCGCGCGGGCCGCTGGCTGACGCGCCTCGTGGCGTGCCACGGCATTGAGGAGTTCCATGACGGCAGCGATCGCCGTATTGAAGGTCCGGCGCCGTCCGTAGTCATCCGTCACCTTGGAGAGCGTCTGGTGCACCAGACGGCGCAGGTCACGGTCCGCGGGCGTCATGTCCGCCGCAACCAGCGGCGCCGCGCCTCCGGCCGAAACATGGACGTGCACGGCTTTCCACAGGCGCTTGAGGAAGCGGAAGGCTCCCTCCGCCCCTTCGTCGGACCAGTCCAGGGACAGTTCGGGTGGCGCCGCGAACATCATGAACAGGCGCGCCGTATCGGCGCCATAACGGTCGATGAAGGCCTGTGGGTCGACGCCGTTGTTCTTGGACTTGGACATGGTGCCGATGCCGCCGCTCTCGACAGGCAGGCCATCTGCCTTCAGGCGCGCCCCGGTCGGCATCCCCTTCTCGTCCGTCGTGACCTCCACCTCGGTGGGGTTGTAGTACACGACCCGACCGGAGGCCGGCTTGCGGAAGTAGATCGCGTTGCGGACCATGCCTTGGGTCAGCAGGTTCGAAAACGGCTCGCCGAGGTCCACCAGACCGAGGTCACGCATGACCTTGGTCCAAAAGCGCGAATACAGCAGGTGCAGGATGGCATGCTCGATGCCGCCGATGTACTGGTCGGCCGGCAGCCAGTAGCCGACCCGTTCGTCCACCATCGCGGTGTCGTTGCTCGCCGACGCATAGCGCAGGAAATACCAGGACGAGTCGACGAAAGTGTCCATCGTGTCGGTTTCGCGGCGGGCCGCCTTGCCGCAACGCGGGCAAAGGCACTCGACGAACGCCGCATGCTTGAGCAACGGATTGCCGGAGCCGTCCGGCACGAGATCATCCGGCAACACCACCGGCAGATCCTTGTCGGGGACCGGCACGACACCGCAGTCGCCGCAGTGGATCAGCGGAATCGGACAGCCCCAGTAACGCTGCCGGGAGATGCCCCAGTCACGCAGTCGCCACTGCACCTGCAGGGATCCAAGGCCACGCGACTCGAGCGCCGCCGCCATCGCAGCAATCGCCTCATGCTGAGCAAGCCCGTCATAGTTGCCCGAAGCGATGCAGGTGCCCGTTTCGCCATACCAGGGCTGCCAGGCGTCGGTCGAATACACCTGCCCGGCGACATCGATCACCTGCCGGATCGGCAGGTCGTATTTTTTCGCGAAGGCAAAATCACGCTCGTCATGGGCCGGCACACCCATCACGGCACCCTCGCCGTAGCCCATGAGCACGTAGTTGCCGACCCAGACCGGGACTTCCTCTCCCGTCAGCGGATGCGTCACGGTCAGCGAGGTCCGCATGCCCTTCTTTTCCATGGTCGCGAGGTCGGCTTCCATCACGCTGCCGCGTTTGCACTCGTCAACGAAGGATGCAAGTTCCGCATCGTGGAGTGCCGCATGGGCGGCCAGCGGATGCTCGGCCGCCACCGCCACAAAAGTGACGCCCATCAGGGTATCGGCACGCGTCGTGAACACCTTGAGCGTGCGCGATTCGCCGTTCAGCGTATACGGAAAGCCGATCGTCACGCCTTCGCTGCGGCCGATCCAGTTGGCCTGCATGGTACGCACGCGTTCAGGCCAGCCTTCCAGTTGCTGCACGTCGTCCAGCAGTTCCTGCGCGTAGCGGGTGATCGCGAGGTAGTACATCGGGATTTCGCGCTTCTCGACTTCCGCGCCGGTGCGCCAGCCGCGGCCGTCGATGACCTGCTCGTTGGCCAGCACCGTCTGGTCCACAGGATCCCAGTTCACCGTCCCGGTCTTCTGGTAGGCCACGCCTTTTTCCAGCATCCGCAGGAACAGCCACTGGTTCCAGCGGTAGTAGTCAGGCTTGCAGGTGGTGACCTCGCGGTCCCAGTCCAGCCCGAAGCCCAGCGCCTTCAGTTGGCGCTTCATCACCGCGATGTTGTCGTACGTCCACTGTGCAGGCGGACGGCTGTTCGCCATCGCCGCATTTTCCGCCGGCAGACCGAACGCATCCCACCCCATCGGTTGCAGCACATTGCGCCCCTGCATGCGCATGTAGCGTGAAATCACGTCACCGATCGTGTAGTTCCTGACATGGCCCATATGCAGCCGGCCCGACGGGTACGGAAACATCGACAGGCAGTAGTATTTCGGACGCTGCAGGTCCTCGACGGCGCGGAAAGTGCCGCTGTCGTCCCAATAGCGCTGCGCGGCAGCTTCAATGAGGGACGGCTCGTAAGTCTCGTTCATGGGCTCGGATCCTTGGCTGGCCGCCAAGGATACCGGATCGGACCCCCCCTTTTGGATGGGGCAGGCGCCTAGGGCGCGACGCGGCGCAGGGCCGCCGCCACCCGGCCCACCGCCCGCTCCGGCAACCCGGCGAGGTTGATCCGACCATCCGGGGCCGTATAGACGTGCTCCTCGCGGGCCAGCCGTGCCACCGCCTCGGGTGACAGCGACCCCAAGAGCGAGAACATGCCGCGTTGTCGCGCGATGGCCTCGTGGCGGTCATCGCCGTATTCCGCTGCCAGGGCATCGGCCAGCATCCGGCGTAGTCCGTTCACCCGGTCGCGCATGGTCGTGAGTTCCGCCTGCCACGCCTGCAGCAGCGCCGGGTCCGACGCCAGCGTCGCGACGATGGCGGCCCCGTGGTCGGGGGGCATCGAGTACATGCGCCGTGCCAGCATCTGCAGGTGGGTCAGGCTTGTCGATGCGCCAGCGGCTGACTGCGCCACCACCACCACGGCCCCCACGCGCTCGCGGTACAGGCCGAAGTTCTTGGAGCAGGACACCGACACCAGCACTTCGGGCAAGGCCGCCGCCAGCATCCGGATGCCCTCGGCATCCTCGTCCAGGCCGTTGCCGAGGCCCTGATAGGCCTGATCGACGAGGGGCACGAGCCCCCGACGCTGGAGCACCTCGGTGACTTCGGCCCACTGCGCCCGGTCGAGATCCGCACCCGTCGGGTTGTGGCAAGCCCCCTGCAGCAGCACGACGGTGCCTGAGGGTGCCAAATTCATGGCGCCGATCATCTCGTCAAAGCGCAGGGCCTGGCGGCGCACGTCGAAATAGGGCATCCGCTGCGCGCTGAGGCCGGCGCTGGTCAGCAACGGGTGGTGATTGGCCCAGGTGGGCTCGCCGATCAGGATCTGCCCCGTCCCGCCGGCCCGGATGACCAAGTCGGCAATCAGGCGCAAGGCCCCGCAGCCACCCGGCGTCTGCAGGGTCGCCACGCGGCCGTCCTTGAGGGCCGGATGGTCCGCACCGAGTGTCAGACGCTCGATGAAGCCTGCAAACGGGCGGTTGCCGCCGGGCCCGACGTACACCTTGGAGGTCTGCGCGGCGATCAGGCGTGCTTCGGCGGCCTTGACTGCGGCCATGACCGGAGTCGCACCCACCGCGTCCTTGTAGACGCCGACGCCAAGGTCGACCTTCTCCGCTGACGGGTCCGCCGCGTACGCCGCCATGACGGCCAGAAGCGCATCCGGCGCCTGGGTGGGCAGAAGGTCGAGCATCGCAGCACCTGTCAGCGGGATCGGACAGACCGAAGAATACCACCGCACCGCGCGGCGTTTGACCCGTTCAGACCGCAACGCTCCCTCGACGCCAGCCAAGGCCGAGCAGCACGGCGGCACACAACGCCAAGACCGGTGCATTGCCCCAGCGGGCATAGGGCGTAAGGCCTGTGCGGGCTTCGACCGTACCGGTGAGCACCGTCGGCACAAACTGTGGTGCGCGGGCCATGATCCGTCCATCGGGACCGATGAGCGCCGTCAGGCCGGTATTGGTGGCGCGCATCATCCATCGTCCGGCTTCAAGCGCCCGCATGCGCGTGATCTCAAGGTGCTGGTGGGGCGCGGAGGAGTCACCAAACCACGCATCGTTGCTCACGTTGACCAGCAGTGTCGCCTCACGCAGCACTGCGCGCTGCTCCGAGGCGTAGGCATCCTCGTAACAAATCGTCGCGCCGAGCCGTTCTCCGGCAGCCGAGAGGGCCGCTTGATCCTCTGCACCGGGCACGAAGTCCACATAGAAAAGGTCAAGGCCGCGCATCCATCCCCGTACAAAGTCGGGGACAGGAAAGAATTCCCCGAAGGGCACCAGACGCCGCTTGTAGTACCAGCCCTCGCCCTCACCCAGTGCCACCAGACCGTTTCGGTAACCCGCCCCGTCAGGGTCGTACCGCAGCAGACCCAGCACCAGGTCGCTATGGCGTGCCTGCGCCGCGAGATAGAGTCGTGACAGGAACGGCACGGCCTCCTGGTACACGACGGGCAGCGCCGACTCAGGCCAGATGACGAGGTCATGCCCGAGGGCCTGCATCGTCAGGCGCTCGTACACCTCGAAACTGCGGTCGCGGGATGCCGCCTCCCATTTTTCATCCTGGGCCACCGCGCCCTGCACGAGGGCCACTGTGTGCGTTCGGCCCGTCGCATGCGTGACATTCATCTGCCCGAGCATGGCTCCGGACACGCCAAGCGCGAAGGCGGACAGCAGCAACACGGCTCGCTCACGCCACGAGGCTGCGGTCGCCCGCCAGAGGAAAAGCGCCAGAAGTGCGACGACGAGACTTGCGCCGTAGACACCCACAAACGGAACAAAACCCGCCAGCGGTGTATCCAGCGTGGCGTAACCGAGCGACAGCCACGGGAAGCCCGACAGGAACCAGCCTCGCACCCATTCCAGCAATACCCAGCCCGCCGTGAGCAGTCCCCCGCGTCGCCAGCCACCGGAGGAGCCGGCGAAACGGGCCACCGCCGCGCCGAGCAGTGCCGGATACGAGGCCATGATCACGACAAGACCGGCCAGGAGCAGCAGCGCGATCGCCACCGGCGCGTGCGCCACCGTGTGCACGCTGTGGTAAATCCAGAACGTGCCGACCAGAAACAATCCGGCGCCGAAGGCCGCACCGACCACGGCGGCACGGCGCGCGGATGCCCCTTCCCATAACCAATACAGCAGCGCCAACGTCAGCGGCGCGAGCCAGCGCTGCGCCAGAGGGGCGAACGAGAAGGAGTGAAGAACGCCGGCAAACGCCGCCACCGGCACGGCGTACCGCCGCAGCAACGCGGCATATCCGCTCATTCTCCACCCGCCGACGGCGGAATGATGTCCCGCGCCGTCAGCACCTTGAGCATCTCGACACGGCGGCGGGTCGCACGGGTCACCCGGAACTCGAATTCGTCGATGCGCACGACATCGCCCCGTCGCGGCAGGCGGCCGAAGGCCCGTGCCACGAGCCCCCCTACCGTGTCGCAGTCTTCATCCGACAGCCGTGCCGCGAAATAATCGTTGAAATCTTCGATCCGGGTCAGGGCATGCACGGTGAATTCACGCGCTGTCTCGCGTCGGATCGGCTGGTCTTCGTCGGTGTCATGCTCATCCGCAATATCGCCGACGATCTGCTCGATGACATCCTCGATGGTGACCAGTCCGGCCACACCGCCATACTCGTCCACCACAATGGCCATATGGTTATGGTTCTTGCGGAATTCGCGCAGCAGCACATTGAGTCGCTTGCTCTCCGGTACAAAGACGGCCGGCCGGACAAACTCCCGGATGTCGAATTCCTGCGCGCCATTTTCCACAAAGTGACGCAGCAGGTCCTTGGCCAGCAGAATGCCCACGATCTCGTCGCGATCTTCCCCGGTGACCGGAAACCGGGAGTGCCCGGATTCAACAACTGCCTGAAGAAGTTCCTTGGGATCGTCGTCACGGGCCACCACCGCCATCATGGACCGGGCGATCATGATGTCGCGGACCTTGAGTTCACCGACCGCCAAGACGCCCTCGAGCATCTCGAAGGAATCGGCGTCGAAGAGCCCGCGCTGGCTGGCCTCGCGCAGTTCCTCCACCACATCCTCCCGGTCCTGCGGCTCGTCGGAAAACTGCTGCAGCACGCGCCTCAGCCAACCGGTACGCAATCCGTTGCGCGAGTCAGTCATCGGACTCGCTCCGGTAAGGATCGTCAAAACCCAAGGACCTCAGCACCCGCCGTTCACGGGCCTCCATCCGGTCTGCCTCGGCGTCTTCTTCGTGATCATGGCCGAGCAGGTGCAAGGAACCGTGCACGACCATATGCGCCCAGTGTGCGGCCAGTGACTTTCCCTGTTCGCGCGCCTCGCGCGCCACCACACGGGCGCAGATCACAAGATCCCCGAGCGGCCTTGATTCACCACGCAATGCACCCGCCGGAATCTCGGCCGGAAAACTCAGCACGTTGGTAGGCTTTGGTTTCTGTCGGTACTCACGATTGAGCCGCTCGCTCTCACGCGGGGTCACGATCCGCACCGACAGTGTCGCCGCGCGGCCGCGAGCACCACAGGCGGCTTCCGCCCATGTGCGGATCAGGCGCGCAGACGGTGCCCAGGGATGGCGCGTCACATAGGCAACCTCCACCTGGAGGGTCATGTGCCGTCCCCGGCACGTTCGTACGCCTGCACGATACGCTGGACCAGCGGATGCCGGACCACGTCGGCGGAGGTGAAACGGGTGAAGGACACGCCATGCACCCCGTGCAGCACATCCATCACGTGCCTTAAACCCGAGAGGCGGTTGTTGGGCAGATCCGTCTGGGTAATGTCCCCCGTGACCACCGCCTTGGAGCCGAATCCGATCCGGGTCAGGAACATCTTCATCTGCTCGACCGTCGTGTTCTGCGCTTCATCGAGGATGATGAACGCGTCGTTCAGCGTCCGTCCCCGCATGAACGCCAGGGGCGCGATCTCGATCACATTGCGCTCGATCAGCTTGGAGACCTTGTCATAGCCGAGCATTTCATAGAGCGCGTCGTACATCGGCCGAAGGTACGGGTCGACCTTCTGGGTCAGGTCCCCCGGCAGAAATCCGAGCCGCTCGCCCGCTTCGACCGCAGGGCGCACAAGCACGATGCGCCGCACGCGGTCCGTCTGCAGCGCTTCCACCGCACACGCAACGGCCAGATAGGTTTTCCCGGTTCCGGCCGGACCGATGCCGAAAGTCAGGTCCACACTGCGGATGGCGGCAAGATAGCCCACCTGGTTCGCGCCCCGACCACGGATCTGGCCACGATGCGTTGTGACCTTCACTTCGCCGGGGTCCTGCCGGGCAGCCGCGTCCTCCGTCATCCCGCTCTCCTGTATGGCGAGGTGGACATCTCTTGGTGTGATGTCGTGCGCCCCCTGGCCGTACAGGCTGGACAGGATCCGCTCGGCATCAAGGGCGCGGTCACCCTCGATCTGGAAGACGTTGCCACGGCGATGCACGCTCACGAGGAGTCGGGCCTCGATCTGCCGCAGGTGCTCGTCCAAAGGGCCGCACAGCATCGCAAGTCGCGTGTTGTCAGCAGGCTCGAGAACGAGTTCGCGCCGGGCGCCCACGCTCATGGCGAGCTTGATGGGGTCCGACTCGTCGATCTGCGTGTACATCTCGCACCAGACCATCAGATCGGCGATGGCACGCTGGCCGGCCGATGTCGTGGCCCAGCTCTGCCAGTCCTTCGGTATGACCTGGGGCAGCCACTCCAACAACCACTTCGACGTGTCGCTGGCCATGTTCACCCACGTGGGCGCGGCCGCGCCGGGCCGGGTCACGGCCATCGATACGCACTGGATCTGGCAGGACGGCCAGTACCTCACGCAGAACCCGCTGCAGATCAGGGGCGGCTTTGTGGAAGTGCCCAAGACCCCCGGGCTGGGCGTGACCGTGGACCGCG
>CAXBRZ010000080.1:0-9333 GCA_963978075.1 uncultured bacterium
ACTCGATTCCCATCAGCTTCGCGACCGCCGCGGTTTCGGCCCGCCGGACCTTTGAAAGCTCTGGCGGCGTCAACCGGTGATGCCCCGCTTCTCCGTTGGTCACGCTGACATATTTGACGCAATGTCCGGCGGCGCGATAGAGGGCGGTCAGACCACCGGCTTTCAGTTCACAATCATCGGGGTGGGCACCGATGACCAGGATTCGCAGCGGCATTGCAGTCGTCATAGTTGGCTCGCGTCAAAAGGTGGCGAAGTGTACGTCGTTTGTGGACATCATTTTGCCACCATTTGTGGCGCATCCAACGGGGATTCTCAAGCCGACTGAAAAAAACGCTCAAAACGGCGTTGGTGTTATGCCAATTCCCCGATAATCGACCTAACTTCGCGGCGGATATCCTACGAGTCGAATGGTGTGCCGTGGGCAAAAATCGGTTTTGAATTCAAAATCGACGAAGTCCACAACTTGCGTGTTGGCAAGGATTTTTCGCTATTTGCAGCCATTCAACCCTCGACTCGCCAAAATCTCTTCGGCGTGATCGCGAACTTTTGCGATCGCATTGACGAGTTCATCCACACCCGATTCGCCTTCGAGCATGATCGGGTGATGGAGTGTTAACATCTGAGTGTCGGCGCGGGTCGCTTCCGACAAGTCCCCGGCAGGTCTGAACCGGCGGGAGGCATGAATGAGGTGCAATCCTCGAAAACCCGGATCGAAGTGGTCACCGAGGGCATTCTGGCGCGTCTCCTGCAAGACGACCCGGCACTGGAGACCTACGGCTGCATCATCTTTGACGAGTTCCATGAGCGCAGCCTCAATACGGACTTGGGGCTCGCGCTGTGCCTCGACGCGCGCCGCAATCTCCGGCCGGATCTACGCATTCTTGTGATGTCCGCCACGCTGGACGGCGCCGCGGTGGCTGCGCTTCTGGGCGATGCGCCCCGCGTGAGCAGCGCCGGCAAGATGTTCGATGTCGAAGTCCGCTACGCCAAAAGACCGGTTGAACACGTCGACCGGGAGGTGGCGGCGACGATCCAACGGGCGCTTCTGGAGGCGCCGGGAGACGCGCTGGTGTTCCTGCCTGGCGCTGCCGAGATCCACCGGGTGGCGCGCACGCTCGAATCGGTGGGCATGGACCGGACAGTCAGGGTACTGCCGCTCATGGGCGACCTGACCTCGCAGGCGCAGGACTTGGCGCTGCAACCGTCCGCTGCCCA
Organism: uncultured bacterium; assembly: GCA_963978075.1. Lineage (GTDB taxonomy): Bacteria > Pseudomonadota > Gammaproteobacteria > Steroidobacterales > Steroidobacteraceae > CAIKZZ01. Next base: position 1,216 of record CAXBRZ010000080.1, read on the forward strand.
CGAGCGCAAGGTGGTGCTCTCCACCAGCATCGCCGAAACCTCGCTGACCATCGATGGCGTTCGTATCGTCGTCGACTCGGGGCTCTCGAGGCGCTCGCGCTTCGATCCCGGCAGCGGCATGACACGTCTTGAGACGCTGCCGGTGTCGCGGGCCGCGGCCGAACAGCGGCGCGGCCGTGCGGGCAGAACCGCGCCGGGCGTCTGTTACCGTGTCTATACCGAGGCTGACGAGCGGAAGCTTCCGGCGGCGACAGCGGCCGAAATCCTGGAAGCAGACCTTGCTTCGTTTGCGCTCGATCTCGCGCTCTGGGGAACAAAGAGCAGCGACCTGCGTTTTCTGGATGCGCCTCCTGCCGCGCATTTGTCGCAGGGCATGGACCTCTTGCGCGATCTCGGCGCGCTCGATTCCGAGGGACGACCTACCGATCTGGGGAGGCGGATGGGCGATGTCGGCGTGCATCCGCGCCTCGCGCGCATGCTTTTGTCCGCGCGCAACGGACGTGCCGCGCGAATGGCCGCGCAGCTGGCGGCGATCCTCAGCGAGCGCGATTTCGTCCGCGCGAGGCCCCAGGAGCGCAATGCTTCCCTCGAAGCGCGGCTCGACCTGCTCGAGGGCCGCCCGGTCGCTGCGTTGGAGCCTGACCGGCAGGGCATCGCAAGAGTGCGCCGTCTTGCCGGACTCTATGAGCGCACGGCCGGCGGAGGTGCCCTCGACGCAGACCCCGGGGTACTGCTTGCCGCGGCCTATCCGGATCGTGTCGGTCGGCGACGTGGCGAGACGGGGCGCTACCTGTTGTGCAACGGTCGTGGCGCCGCTTTTGCGGGCGCCGACTCACTGTCGTCGCAGGAGTTCCTCGTCGTCGCCGATCTGGATGCAGGAGAGCGTGAGGCCAGAATCCATCTGGCGGCAGCGGTGCAAAGATCGGCGCTGCTGGACACATTGCGCCCGGAGATCCGCAAGGTTCGCCGTATCGAGTGGGATGCACGCAGCGAGGCCATCGTGGCGCGCGAGGAAGTGCGCTATCGCCAACTCGTCCTGACGGAGGAAGTCATCCAGCGACCGGACCCGGAGCTCAGCGTACCGGCCATGCTGGAGGGGATTCGGTCGATGGGGATCGGCTGTCTTGCCTTGCCGCGAGCGGCCGACAGCCTGCTCACACGGATCGAATTTCTGCGCCGGGTGCTGCCGGAGCAAGAGGCGGCAGGCTGGCCCGATTGTTCGGATACCGGGCTGATGAGTGACCTGGAAACCTGGCTCGCGCCGTACCTGCAGGGCGTGCTCAGACGCGAGCATCTCGCACGCCTCGACCTGCACTCGATCTTGTCCGCGCGCCTTGACTACGCACGACTGAAGGAACTCGACCGCCTCGCACCCACTCACCTGACCGTGCCCAGCGGATCACGCGTCCCGATCGATTACGGATCGGAGCCACCGCGGGTTGCCGTACGCTTGCAGGAGGTCTTCGGACTGATGCAAACCCCTCGGGTGGCGGGTGGACGGGTGGCGCTGGCGCTGGAACTGCTTTCCCCTGCGCGACGGCCCGTACAACTGACCTCGGACCTCGAGAGTTTCTGGTCGCGCGGCTATGCGGAAGTCCGCAAGGAACTGAAGGGCCGTTACCCGAAGCATTACTGGCCCGAGGATCCGGGTTCGGCGGTCGCCACTGCGCGGGTCAGGCCGCGCGACTGACCGTCAGCGCTTCGCCTGCATCGGACGATGCACGAAGAACCAGTAAAGGGTACCCAGCACCGCGAGCCCGCCGGCAAGCCATAACGTCACTCGATGCAGGTCACCGGCCAGCAAGCGCTCGTCCGTTCCCGCGGCAAGCCCCACGACCACCAGCACCGCGCTCCAGAGCGCGGAACCGATCAAGGTGGCAACGGAGTAGCGCAGGTAGGACATCTGCACGAGCCCGGCGGGCAGACCGATCAGATGCCGTATGACAGGCAGCAACCGCGCGGCGAACACGCCGGCCGTTCCAAAGCCGGCAGCCCAGCGCTCGGCCGCTGCCAGCTTGTCGGCGGAAATCATCACGTAGGGCCCGAAGCGCTGGACAAGCGGACGCCCCAGGAATCGCGCCAAGGCATACATCACGGATGCACCGACCCAGGAGCCGATGGCGGCCGCGATCACAATCCCGGTCAGGCTGAGGCGACCGGTGGTGACCGCCAGATGGGCGGCGGGTGGGACCACCAGTTCCGACGGCAGAGGGACGACGCTGCTCTCCACCGCCATCAAGAGGCCAACGAGGAAATACCCGCCATCGGCCAGCGCCGCCAGATACCAGTCAATGAACGCCTTGAGCATGGGTCATCTACACTGCGGATGAGGCCGAGGATGATATGGTATTTGTATACCCGACCAGCGGTGAAAAACAGTCTCGGGAGACTCCCAATGCGCCCCCTTACTGCGCTTTATCTCGTGTTTGGCGGCATTCTCGCGGGCATGCTCGCGGTCACCGGCTGGGCCAGCCTGAGCCAGCCGCTGTGGCAGTGGCACGGCCTCAGCGGCCCTGATGCGCCGTGGATCTGGGCGACGCTGGCGGATGCCTATGCCGGATTCCTGACGTTCTACGTCTGGGTCTGGGTACGCGAATCGTCCATCCTTGCCCGGCTGGGATGGCTGGTGGCCATCCTGCTGTTGGGCAACATCGCCATGTCGGTGTATGTACTTCTGGCGTTGGCGCGACTGCCCGCCAACGCCACCTTCAGTGACTTTCTGACGCGGAGGCGTCCATGAGCATTCCCCAGTTGCTGGGTTTAGGCGTACTGCTGGTCATCGTGACCATGAGCCTGATTTTCGTGATGGGCCGCCGTGCGGGCAATTATTCCTACGTCGACATCGGCTGGTCAGGAAACTTCGCCTTGCTGGCGCTGCTCTACTGCACTCTGGCCGAGGGCGTATCGGCACGGCAATGGCTGATCGGCCTCATGGTCGGGCTTTGGAGCGTGCGTCTGGCGTGGCATCTGGGGCGCCGCGTGATCGGGCATCCCGAAGAAGGTCGCTACGTTGAACTGCGGCGCAAATGGGGCTTGCGGGGCGAGGCCGCCTTCCATCGGCGCATGTACCGCTTCTACCTCATCCAAGCCGCTCTCAACGTCATCCTCGCCTGGCCGCTGCTGATGGCCGTCGCAAATCCGACGGCCCAGCTCTCACCACTGGAATGGGCCGGAGCCGCCCTCTGGGCGGTCGCGCTGATCGGCGAAACGATCGCAGACCGGCAGCTCGACCGCTTCAAGGCCGACCCGTCACATCAAGGACAGGTCTGCGACCAAGGCTTGTGGGCATGGTCACGTCACCCGAATTATTTCTTCGAGTGGCTGATCTGGGTGGCCTACGCGCTGTTTGCCCTGCCGGTGGAAAACATCGGCTGGACGGGTCTTTTCATGCCGGCGCTCATGCTGTACTTCCTCATGAAGGTCACGGGAATCCCTGCAACCGAAGCACAGGCCCTGCGCAGCAAGGGCAAGGCCTATGCCGACTATCAGGCCCGCACCAGCGTCTTCATTCCCCTCCCGCCCCGCAGGAACGCTCCATGAGCGAGCTGCGCGCACCCCTGTCGCAGCGCCTGCTCGAGGCCGGCCTTCTGCCGGACGCCGTCATTCGTTTCGGCATCCGCCGACTGCTGCGCGAACGACTGCGTCAGCAGGACGCTGGCAATCCCGAATCCAACCAGGTCCGCCAGCAGACCTTCATCGAGTCTCTGCGCTCAAGCCCGGTCGCCATCGAAACGGCGGCGGCCAACGAACAGCACTACGAAGTCCCGGCGGCGTTTTATGGTGCGGTGCTTGGCGCACGCCGCAAGTACTCCTGCTGTTACTACCGCTTGGACGGAACGGGAGACGGCGCGACGACGGGCGGCGATGACCTTGATGGCGCGGAAGTGGCGATGCTGGATCTCACCATTCAACGGGCGCGGTTAGAGGATGGAGACCGGATCCTCGAGCTCGGCTGCGGTTGGGGATCGCTGACCTTGCGCATGGCCGAGCGTTTTCCGCGTTCGCGGATCACGGCGGTCTCCAATTCAGCATCACAGCGTGAATACATCCTCGGTCAGGCAGCAGCGCAGGGCATGACCAATCTCGAAGTCATTACCTGTGATGCCAATACCCTGCAATTCCCGTCCGACGTGACGTTTGATCGCGTCGTGTCGGTCGAGATGTTCGAACACATGCGCAACTACGAAACGCTGCTGTCACGGATCGCCGCCTGGCTGAGACCCTCCGGGACCCTGTTTGTCCATGTGTTTTCGCACCGTGAATTCGCCTACCCCTTTGACGTGGATGGCGACAACGACTGGATGGCCCGCTATTTCTTCACCGGCGGACTCATGCCCAGCGACGACCTGCTGCTGCACTTTCAGCGGGATCTGACCGTCATGGATCACTGGCGTGTCGACGGACGCCATTACGGGCGCACGGCCGAAGACTGGCTGAGGAACATGGACGCGCGGCGGGCGGACGTATGGCCGGTCCTCGCGGCCACCTATGGATCTGGCGCGGCGCGGCTGTGGTGGATCCGGTGGCGGGTCTTTTTCATGTCCTGCGCGGAACTGTGGAACTTCCGCAATGGCCGCGAATGGTTCGTCTCGCACTACCTGTTCGAGCGCCCCGCCTGATGACCCGGCCTTCGGGGAGCCCGTGACATTGGACTGCCTCTCGACGGCAGAAAAAAAGGGTTTTTTTTGGCTCTCAAAGGTTTCGCCGGACAGGTGATCTGTGCGAGACTCCGGCCCGCTCCAGGGTTTCCGGTACGCCGCCATTAGTAGTGTCCCACACCATGTCCACCACACGAACTGCCTGGAGCACGGCAAGCCGGGGCGCGCCCTCCCGCTTTGACCTGATCGCACTTGTCCTTGTCATTGGACTGCTGGCCTTTCTTGCCGCGACCAGCAAGGGGGTTCTGGCGCCCATCACCACGCTGGATACCAGTCCCGTCTCCCTGAACCCATGGCTCCTGCCTGGCTACGTGGCGCGCACGACCTTGCGGATGCTGGCCGGCCTCGGACTGTCGCTCCTGTTCACCTTTACCTACGCGACGTGGGCCGCCAAGAGCCCACGCGCCGGCCGGATTCTGATTCCGGTGCTGGACGTGCTGCAGTCGGTGCCCATCCTGGGATTCATTTCGGTGACGGTCGTCTTTTTCATGTCTCTCGCGCCGGGCCGCGTCCTCGGCGCGGAATTCGCGGCGGTGTTCGCCATTTTCACGAGTCAGGCGTGGAACATGGCCTTCAGCTTCTACCAGAGCTTAAGGACGGTTCCCGCCGAGTTGCAGGAAGCGGCACGCAGTTTCCGTCTGTCCGGATGGTCACGATTCTGGCGCCTCGAAGTGCCCTTCGGCATGCCGCCGCTGGTCTGGAACATGATGATGTCCATGTCCGGCGGCTGGTTCTTCGTCGTGGCGTCCGAAGCCATCAGCGTTGGACCGACCACGGTGACCCTGCCCGGGATCGGCGCCTATATCGATCTTGCCATCCGGCAGAAGGACCTGCATGCCGTGGGGTACGCGATCGTTGCCATGCTCGCGGTGATCCTCGTCTACGACCAGTTGCTGTTCCGCCCGCTCGTCGCCTGGTCCGACCGTTTCCGGTTTGAGTCGGAACCCGGCGCCAGCGTTCCCGGCTCCTGGGTGCTGGATGCGCTGGCCGGCAGCCGCCTGATCGCGCGGACGCTGCGGCGCCTGCGTGCCTTCGGCCGGATGATCGGTACCGCTCTTAGGCTTGCGCCGGGCGCCAATTCTGCCGACACGCCTGTCAGCGCGGCCAACCTGGACCGGTTTGCAACGGCATTCGTCGGGGCATTGCTTGCCCTCGCGGCATGGCAAGCAGTCCGTTTCCTGGCGCCGGAGCTCGGACTTGAGGACATCGGGACGACGCTCGGCCTCGGCGCACTGACGGCACTGCGGGTGTTCGTGCTGATTGCGCTCGCCAGCCTGGTCTGGGTGCCGATCGGCGTCTACGTGGGGTTGCGTCCGAAAGTGGCGGGGGTCGTGCAGCCCATCGCCCAGTTTTTGGCGGCCTTTCCGGCGAACCTGCTCTTCCCGGTTGCCGTGGCGGCCATCGTCACGTTCCGGTTGAACCCGAACATCTGGTTGAGCCCGCTGATGATCCTCGGAACCCAGTGGTACATCCTGTTCAACGTGATTGCCGGGGCGTCCGCGATGCCCGGCGAGATGCGCCACGTCTCCAACAATTTCCACGTCCGTGGCTGGCTTTGGTGGCGCAAGATCGGGCTGCCTGCCGTGATGCCCTTCTATGTCACAGGAGCACTCACAGCCTCGGGTGGCTCGTGGAACGCGGCCATCGTCGCCGAGGTGGCGAGCTGGGGCGACGAACACCTCTCGGCGACCGGACTGGGCAGTTACATTGCGACCGCCACCACCGAAGGGAATTTCCACCGGATCGTACTTGGCGTGGTCACCATGAGCCTGTACGTACTGCTCATCAACCGGCTCCTCTGGCGCCCTCTTTACTACTATGCCGAACGCAAGTTCCGCCTCTCGTGATGCCATGAACGCCAACCTGAAAATGAATGCAGACACACAGCCCCTGCTCGACGTCGCGCATGCCCGCAAATCGTTCACCAAGGGTGACGGTGGCGAGCTGCTGGTGCTGGATGACGTCAACCTCACGGTCCGTCCGGGCGAAATCGTGGGACTGCTGGGACGTTCCGGTTCGGGCAAGTCGACCCTGCTGCGCCTGATCGCAGGACTGTCCAAGCCCTCGGGTGGCGCCGTGAACTATCTCGGCAGTCCCGTCACGGGGCCGGCCGAGGGCATCTCCATGGTGTTCCAGAGCTTCGCCCTCTTCCCGTGGCTCACGGTGTACGAGAACGTGGCGCTTGGCCTTGAGGCCATGCATGTGGCGCGCGACGAGATTCGCCGTCGTGCACTGGCGGCGATCGACCTGATCGGTCTCGACGGCTTCGAATCCGCCTATCCGCGCGAGCTGTCCGGCGGCATGCGCCAGCGGGTCGGCTTCGCGCGTGCCCTCGTGGTGCACCCCAATATCCTGCTGATGGACGAGCCCTTCTCGGCACTGGACGTGCTGACGGCCGAAACCTTGAGAACGGACTTCCTTGAGTTGTGGAGTGACGGGAGGATGCCGATCAAGGGCGTCATCCTCGTGACCCACAACATCGAGGAAGCGGTCCAGATGTGCGACCGCATCCTCGTCTTTGCAACCAACCCCGGCAGGATCGTGTCGGACATCGAGGTGACCATTCCGCGTCCGCGCGACCGGAACGACCCCGCGTTCGCAGGACTGGTCGAACAGATTTACGTCGAGATGACGGCTAAAAAAGGCCGATCGACGGCGCGCCCGGCACCCGCGGGAAGTTTTGGCATCGACACCATCCTGCCCAGGGTGTCTTCGAACATTCTCGCCGGCCTGCTCGAGACGGTCGCAGCACCTCCATTTTCCGGCAAGGCTGACTTGCCGGAAATCGCCTCGGAACTCACGCTTGAGATCGACGAGCTCTTCCCGGCGGCCGAAACGCTGCAGATGCTCAGGTTCGCCGAAATCGAGGGCGGTGACATCCGGCTACTGCCGGAAGGCATGTCCTTCGCCGACGCAGAGGTCGATGAGCGCAAACGCCTTTTCGCACGCCATTTGCTCGCCTACGTGCCTCTGGCTGCCCATGTGCGCCGGGTGTTGGACGAGCGCCGCACCCACGCCGCTCCATCAAGCAGGTTCCTCGATGAACTGGAAGACCACATGTCTCCGGAAGTCGCCGAGGAAACCATGCGCGCCCTGGTGAGCTGGGCGCGTTACGCGGAAATCTTCGCCTACGACGACGAAACCGGCCAGTTCAGCTTGGAAAACCCGACCTGACCTCAGAGCAGGTCGAACTGCCTCTGCGCAGAGGACCGACGGAAGGATGCCACGTCCAGTTCTAGAGGCTCATCCATCCGATACCCGAACCGCTTCGCGGCAAGGGAAAAACGCTGCCGCAGCAGGGAAGCGTACTCGCCCCCGCCGTGCTGCCGGTGGTGAAAGCGTGAGTCATACGATCGGCCACCGTGGATGCTGCGGAGAATCGAAAGGACAGCGTCCCGACTCTCGGGGCGATGCGTCTTCAGCCATTCCTGCATGAGCGCTTCGACCTCCAGTGGAAGTC
>CAXBRZ010000081.1:0-9249 GCA_963978075.1 uncultured bacterium
AGATAGGCGTGCGTGAACGCGCGCCACGCACTGTAGCCATGCGCGCTGACGCGCGCGGCCAGCGCGCGGGTCTGACGCGGATTCAGCAGCCCGACGTCGTCGAAGAACATCACCGCGTAATGTTCGCGGCCGAGCGCGCGATGCGGGGCACGCCGATGCTGCAGCGCACCGACACCCGGCTCGACTATTTCTGGTCGCGCCCTGCAATTGCTGGGTTGCCGCGCGCGCAGTGGGCGCTCGCCGCGACGACAACATTTATGCACCAGCCTGATTCCCAAGCCCGGCCGTCGATTTACTACCGGTACGCGGTCCACGAACCCTACCTTGCCCCTGTCGATGGCCTCCAGGAGCGTCGGGCCGTGGTCGTCGTGGGCGCAGGGCCGGCTGGTCTCGTCACTGCCCTTGAACTCGCCCGTCATGGCGTGGCGTGCACTGTGCTTGAAAGCGAGCAGCAAGTGTCCCTGGGTAGTCGCGCCATCGTCTTCACCCGCCGGTCATTGGAGATCCTCCAGCAAGTGGGGGTCGCTAAGCGCATGACCGATATGGGTCTGCCGTGGCGGTTCGGCAACTCGTACTTCCGTGGTGAGCGGGTGTTTCGGATGGAAGCACCCCACGACGAGGACAACCGCTTTGCGCCGATGCTGAATCTCCAGCAGCAGTACCTCGAGGAATTCCTCGTCGACGCCTGCGAGGCTGAGCCGCTGATCGACCTGCGTTGGGGCAACCGGGTGGTCGCGGTGCAGCAGGACGACGATCATGCGCGCCTGACGGTCGATACGCCGGCGGGCGAGTACGCACTTGCCAGCGACTGGGTCGTGGCCTGCGACGGGGGGCGATCACCGTTGCGATCCCTGCTCGGACTCAAGATGGAGGGAGCAGCCTACGAGGGCTTTTTCGTCATCGCGGACATTCGCATCGACCTGCCGTTTCCGACGGAACGGCGGGCCTACTTTGATCCGCCCTGGAACCCGGGCAATACCGTCCTCCTGCACCGTGAACCGCACGGCATCTGGCGCGTGGACTACCAGTTGCCGGCCGGTGAAACTCCGGAGCAGGCACTGGATGAACAGGCCCTTCGATCTCGCATCTCAGCAACATTGGAGATGGTCGGACACGGACAGCAGCCGTGGGAACTGGATTGGGCGTCGGTGTATTCGGCGCGCACGCTGACACTGCCGGACTACCGTGTCGGCCGCGTGTTGTTCGCGGGCGATGCGGCGCATCTGCTGCCCATCTTCGGGGTGCGTGGGGCGAACACGGCGTTCCAGGACGCGCAGTCCCTGGGTTGGCACCTCGCCTACGTTGTGAACGGCATTGCGTCCGAGAACTTGCTGGCCAATTACAGTGCCGAACGGGTGGGTGCTGCGCGGGAAATCATCGAAGAGGCGGGCAAGAGCACCCGCTTCATGACGCCGCCGACGACGGGCTTTCGCCTCCTGCGCGATGCGGTGCTGTCACTCTCGCTGCGACATGCGTTCGTGCGGCCCCTCTACCACTGGAGGACGTCTCGCCCACATGAGTACTCGCACTCGGCGCTGAACGCACCGGACGACGACGACGATAAGTTTGCCGGTGGCCCGTCGCGCGGGGCGGCGGCGCCGAACGTGCGCCTCGGGGCGGTGAATTTCCTGCTCGACCATCTGGGGGGAGGTTTTGACCTCCTGGTCTTCCTCACGGGTACCGGCCTGTCAGTGTCGGTGCTTGAGACGGTGGGCGCGCAACGCCAACGCGGTGTGGTGGTTCGGATCACGGTGATTGGCGCGGTCGACGTGCCCGGGGCCGACCAGTGCTTTGCCGACCCCGAGGGACGCGTGCGGGCGAAGTACGGATTTGTCGGGTGCGATGGGACTGTATTGCTGCGCCCGGATCAGCATGTGTGCGGTCGATGGCAGACGCTCACCCGGGATCGCCTGGAACGGGCCTTTGCCGTGGCGCTGGGACAGGGAGAATCAGGATGAAAACTTCAGAGCAGACACTCGACGTCGCGGTCCTTGAGGCACTCTACGATGACCTTGCGCAGGCGATTGATGCGGCAGGCGCCGACAAGAGTTCCGTGTTTCTCGTGAAACTGGCGCTATTGCAGGCGCGGGACGGCGGCAGTCTCGAGCGTTTCCGCGCGCTCGTGGCCGAGGCGCTGCAAGACCTTTGACGGTACGCTACGGGGGCATCGATTCCACCGTCCCGCGGTGGCTGGGAGACCTTCTATGAGGCATGTGGGCAAGGGATGGGTTATGGCGGCGGCCCTCTTTGCGTCGACCGGCGTGGCAGCGACGCTGCCACCGGTCAACGCCGCGCGCCTCGAGTCCACCTTGAAGGCCCTGTCTGCCTTTGGAGCAGAGCCTGAGGGTGGCGTAAGTCGGGTCGGTTTCAGTCAGGCGGATCTGGACGGACGCTCCTACGTGATGGGTCTCATGCGCGAGGCCGGCCTTGAGATACGCATCGACGCCGCGGGGAACCTGTTCGGCCGCCGGGAGGGTCGCGAATCCCTCCCAGCCCTCCTGATCGGCTCGCATATCGACTCGGTCCCGCATGGGGGCAATTACGACGGCGATGTGGGCAGCCTCGGCGCGATTGAGGTCGCCCGCGCCCTCCAGGGAGCCGGCGTCAGCCTGCGTCATCCCCTGGAGGTGGTGATCTGGTCGGACGAGGAGGGCGGCCGTTATTACCTTGGCTCCTTCGGTTCGGATGCCGCGGCCGGGAATCTGCCGGCGGGAATCGTCGCACGGCGCGATGCCGACGGCGTCCCGCTCGGCGACTGGCTGAGGCGCATGGGGGGTGACCCCGAGCGCCTTTCCGAGGCACGGATCACCCGCGGCCGCTACGCAGGCTATCTCGAACTGCACATCGAGCAGGGTGCGGTCATGGAGCGTGCCGGCATTCCGATCGGCGTGGTGCAGGGCATCGTCGACATCTCGAGCCGCACGTGCACCGCACAGGGCTTTGCCAATCACGCAGGCACCACTCCGATGGACCAGCGCAAGGATGCCCTCGCGGCGACGTCCAAGGCGGTGCTTGCGGTGCGGGAGGAAGTGCGCGCGGAGCCCGAAGGTCATCCGGTCGGGACGGTTGGTTGGATCGAGGCAAAGCCCGGTGCGGTCAACGTGATACCGGGCACCGTCGACTTCACGGTCGAAATCCGTGATCTCGACGAGGCGCGCATCGCGCGTATCGACGCGAGAATCCAGTCGCGGCTTGCCACCATCGGCGCGGAGGAATCCGTCCAGATGCATTGCACGGCACCGGAAGTCAGTACCGCTGCGGTGACGGATCCCGCGTTTCGGGCCGCGATACATGCGGCGGCGGATGCCGCCGGTCTTGGAGCTATGGAACTACCCAGCGGTGCCGGGCACGATGCGCAGAACGTGGCAACCTTTGCGCCCATGGGCATGATCTTTGTGCCGAGCGTGGGAGGGATCAGTCATTCCCCGAAGGAATACACGACCCCTGATGCGGTGGCCCATGGCGTTGAGGTGCTGCGTCGCACCGTGCTCGGCCTCGACGTCAGCCTCTGAGGAGGCTTCAGGATTCCGGGACGGGTTCGATGGTCCCGGTTGGCACGATTGGATGAGGTCTGGTGGCGCCGTTTAAAACGTGCGCCACCAGTCGATGCAATGCCGCACGCCGCAAGGCAGATCGCTCTGGCACGAAAGGTCACCCTGACACGAAACCAATCACCAGGGAACGGCTGCGCCCCGGTGGTCCACGAACTGCGCGCCTTTGCCTTCGGGCAGTGATCGCAGGGCCTCCATGAGTCCGGCGACGGACTCGTCCGCACTCAGCAGGTGTTTCACGCCCGCCTGGAACGGCCGGGACAGTGCGGAGTCAACCGTGCCGGGTTGTAGTGCCACCACCCTGAGCGCGGGGTTGCGTCGCTGCAGTTCGATGGCGGCGGTCTGCAGGAGCATGTTGAGCGCGGCCTTGGAGGCGCGATAGCCGTACCAGCCGCCGAGACGGTTGTCCGAGATGCTGCCTACCCGTGCGGAGAGTTTGGCGTAGACCGAGGGTCCCGCGGCGAGCAGGGGGGCGAAGTGTTTGACGAGGAGTGCCGGACCGAATGCATTGACCTTAAAAGACTCCAGCAATCGTTCAGCGCACAACTGGGTCAGGGATTTTTCGGGCGGCACGCCATGGATGCTCAGCGCGCCGGTGGCATCGACGATCAGATGAAAGGGCCCCAACGCGGTACAGCGCTCGGCGGCACGCTGTATTGAGGCTTCGTCGGCAAGATCAAAACCGCTGTCATTGCGTCGCGAAACCTCGCTGACGGAATCGCAGTGCGGATCTGCGCGGCATGCCCGCACGAAGGCCGCCCCGATCGCGCCGGTCGACCCGATGACGAGAGCACGGTACGGGTGGGACAGCAGCATGGCAATATGGAGTCTCGTGGGGAGCCGACACGATGCATTGCATCATCTGGGGCCATTGGTCGCAACGTGTGGTCGGGGTGGGTATCCACAGTGAGGGGTGAACGATTTAGTGGTCGTCCGCCCGGTTACGGTTTAAGGTTCTTTCATCGTTAGGCACACCGCACGGGGATCTCCGGGCGCAGGGGGGACGATGGTGGCATTGCGACGGTGGATTTCGCCGCCCGCGCGTCGGTTTCTTGCGCAGACGAGTGCCGCGCTGGCAGCGCTCGCCGTGGCCGTTGCCGCACACGCCGGAGCGGAGCTTGGGGTGGTGAAGGTGACCGAGGCGGGTTACCCCGAGGGCCCGACCTACTTTGAGGGAGCGCTGCACTACGTCGAATATTCCGCCGGGACCATCCGCGTCCTCGACAGGACCGGCTCCCGGCTCTGGTGGCACTCCTCCAGCTGTGGCCCGAGTGGACTGGCGGTGTACCGCCAGCATCTGCTGGTGGCGTGTTACGACAGCAACGAACTCATCGAACTCGACGGTGCGGCACGGGAGACGGCGCGCTACTCGAAGGAGGGCTCCGGTGCGACCTTTCGTGGGCCGAATGACTTCACCGCAGACGGCCATGGTGGCGTCTACTTCAGCGCGTCCGGTGATTACGACGTCCACGCACCGATCACGGGCGCGATCCTGCATCTTGCCGCGGACGGCCGACTCCGCCGGGTTGCAGACACGATCCACTATCCGAACGGACTGACGCTGGATGCCGATGGCCGGCACCTGCTGGTGGCTGAGATGCTGGCCGGCCGGGTGCTGTCGTTTGACGTGCTAGGTGACGGCGGACTTGGCGCCCGTACCGTTTGGGCGCGCTTGGAAGACCTTGCGCCGCCAACCCGTGGCGCCGATGCCTACAATGGGCCTGACGGACTCAAGCGCGGGCCTGACGGCTGCTACTACATCGCGCAGAACGGCTCCGGGCGCGTGCTGGTCGTGAACCCACAGCGTGAGCGCGTCGCCATCATCACCGTGCCCGTCCCTTACGTCACCAACATCGGCTTCTTGCCGGACGGCACGAGCTACATCACCGCCACCTCCGACGAATGGCATCCGCCTTATCCCGGCGCGGTCTACCGAAGGGCGGCCCTGGGCGCCCCGTTTTGCGCCCGTCCGAGGGGCGGCGTATAAGTAACGCCGGGAAGGACGGTCGCGGGAGCGTCCCGCGGCGGTCATCGTGCTGGCTGCCATGACGGCGGCCGAACTGCGCCGGGGGGTCACCATGCGTTCGATCAATGCCGTTCTGTCGACCTTGAGTTCCGCTGCCCGACCGCCGAACCTTCCGGCTGCGATCGCCGTCATCCTCGGCACGGCGGCCATGCAGGCCAATACGGGCGCGCAGGCGGCAGACACGCGTGCCAGCGGCCAAATTGGTGAAATCACGGTCACGGCGCAGCGGCGCTCCGAGAACATCCAGGATGTGCCCATCGCGGTGCAGGCGTTCACCTCCGACGCGATGCAGGAGATGAATGTCTAGACCCTGGACGACTTCATCAAGTACCTGCCGAATGTCACCGCACCGTCCTCAGGTCCCGGGCAATCGATGATTTTCATGCGCGGGCTCAGTGTCGGCATCGACGGCACCCAGTCCGGCGGCTCGATCAGCGGTTTCCCCAATGTGGCGGTTTATCTCGACGACCAGTCTGCACAACTTCCTGGCCGCAATCTCGATGTCTATGCCGCCGACCTTGAGCGGGTCGAAGTACTGGAAGGGCCGCAGGGAACACTGTTCGGTGCCGGCGCGCAGGCCGGCGCCGTGCGCTACATCACGCACAAGCCGCAGATCAACGTGACCGAGGCCCGCGTGTCCGGCGGCTACGGGGTGACAGCGGGCGGCGATCCGAATACGGACGTGACGGCGGTGCTGAACCTGCCGCTCATCTCCGACCGACTCGCCGTCCGGGGTGTCGTCTACAACGACCGGCATGGCGGCTACATCAACAACGTTCCCTCGACGTTCACCCGGCGTTCAACCGATATCGGCATCGTATTGGGCTTCGCCCACTATCCGTCCGATTGCGGCGGTTCGGGGCCGGCCTGCACGGTGCCGCCGGGTGCGGCACCGATCAACAACTACGCCAGCGCCGCCCGCGCCATCAACCCTGTGACCTATCAGGGCCTGCGCCTGTCCGCTCTGTGGAACCTGAACGACGACTGGTCGGCCTTGCTGGTGCAGAGTTACCAGTCGATGGAAGCGGACGGCGTGTTTTACCAGATGCCGGAGAGTTCCGATGGAGTGCCGCTACCGAGGCAGTCCGTCACGCTCTTCAACGACTCCTACGACAAGGACCGTTTCAGCAATACGGCGCTCACGCTCGCCGGACGCCTCGGGGCGCTGAAGGCCGTCTACACGGGGGCCTATCTGGTCCGTCGCGTCGACCAGATCCAGGACTACACCAACTACGCGCGCGGCGTGTACGCCGACTACTACCAGTGCCATGGTGCGGAGCCTGCCAACCAGCTGGAGGCCACCTGCTATTCGCCCAGCGCAGTCTGGACCGATCACGAGCGCAACACGCACCTGAGCCAGGAAATCCGGCTCAGCACGCCTGACGACTGGCGCCTGCGTGGAATTGCCGGCGTGTTCTGGGAAGACCTCAAGATCTACGACCAACTCGACTGGCTGTACCGGTCTTTGCCTTCGTGCAGCGAGACGGTGACGGCAGGATGCATGACGAACGTTGCGCCGGCGCCGGGCGCGACGGTATCCAATCCAAGCGTCCGCAACGCCCACACGGCCTTTTTCAACGACCTGACGCGCGGCTACACCCAGCGCGCCTTCTTCACCTCGATCGATTACGACATCATTCCGAAGGTCCTGACCGTGACGGCCGGGACGCGGTACTACCACTTCGACAACTTCGAGAAGGGCGCCTACACGGGGAGTTTCGGTTGCTATGAGGCGGGACCCGCACCGTGCCTTGCCTCCGCCAACAACATCGATGCGGCCCACCTCGCCACCACCTACCAGGGGTTCAAGAGCCGTGCCAACCTCACCTGGCACCTCACGCCGGATGTGCTGGCGTACTACACGTGGTCCCAGGGATTCCGCCCGGGGGGATTCAACCGCTTCTCGGCCTGCTATGTGCCCGATGCGCAGGGAATCGCACAGTACTGCTCGCCCTACGCCTATACCTCGGACAACCTCGCCAACAACGAAATTGGGTGGAAAACGCAGTTCTTCCACCATCGCCTGCAGTGGAACGGCGCGCTGTACCAGGAAGACTGGAACAACGTGCAGTTCAACCTCTTCGATCCTGGCGTGCTTGGCAACATTGGCTTTGGCACCAACGGTCCCACCTATCGCGTGAAGGGCATCGAGACCTCCTTCGTCGCCGTGCTCGGCGAGGGACTCACCGTGCAGGGCGGCGCCTCCTGGAACCACAGTGAACAAACGAACTCTCCCTATCTGATCGCCAACAATCCGGCGCTGCTGGACGATCCGCTCAGCAAGGGCAGTTTCGGCCAGCCGATCACCTCCATCCAGAACCCCTACGGACCGGTGGGTTCGCCCAGTGCGAACTCGCCACCCCTGCAGTTCAACCTGCGCGCGCGCTATGAGTGGACCCTCGGGCGCTACAACGCCTTTGTTCAGGTAGCGGCAACGCATACGGGGCATTCGTATACCCAATCGGGCGCCAACCCGTCCCTGTCGGCGGGCAGCAATGTCAGCACCACCCTGATCCGCTTCGAGAACCCGGCGTATTCGCTCTACGACGCCGCCTTCGGGCTGGGCGCGGATGCCTGGACGGCGGAACTGTATGGCCAGAACCTCGCGAATTCGAATGCGGCGGTGTTCACGTCCACGACGCAGTTCATTCCGGCCCAGACGATCGTTCGTCCGCGCGTCGTGGGCGTCAAGATCGGATACCGGTTCCGCTGATGTGAGCGGAAACGGCACACCGAGGGAGGTGTCTTCCTCGGCTTGCGCGGGGTAGGCTCGCAGCGGTTCCGCGTCCAGGGGCGGTTCGCTCCCGTGTTCGTTGCGTACAGGACACGCGGGACCGCAATGCAGGCCTGCTAGCATGCGACCCCTTCGCATCCTCCCCGCGTCTGTTATGACCACTGCGCTCTACTGGTTCCGACAGGACCTGCGTCTGGCCGACCAGCCTGCACTGCTGGCCGCACTTCAATCGCATGCGCGGGTCCTGTTGTGTTGTCCGTTGCCCGCAGCCAACGCCCGATCCCGTCATGGGTGGCTGCGCATCGGCCCGATGCGCCTAGCGTGGCACCTGCAGGCAGTTGCCGGGCTCAGGCGTGCAGTGCAGGAGCGCGGCGGTGAACTCGTTGTGGTCGACCGGCCGGCGGAGGAGGCGGTCGTTGACCTTTCGCGGCAGGCAGGTCTCTCCGTCATCTACTGCGAACACCTTGCGACGCCGGAGGAGTTGGCTGAGGTGGCGGCGCTGCGCGCGCAGCTACACGCGAGGCCCGGCGCGACCATCGCCATCGACCTCGCGGCGCACGTCTGCGCGAGCCGTGGTCTCGGCCCGCCGGAGGACTACGCTGGACGACCCCCGCAGGCCTGTTGCCGAATTTCATGCAATTCGGCAGACCCGCTGCGTGTACCAGCGTCTGCTCGCGCTCGAGCCGGACCTCGCCCGGCGTTCGCTGTTCCTGTTGGGCGCGCGGCAGACCGGCAAGAGCACGCTCCTCCGCTCAGCGTACCCCGACGCTCGCTTCATCGATCTGCTCGAGGCAGACACCTTTCGGGCGCTGAGCTTTCGGCCCGAGTCGCTGCGGGAGTCGCTGCGCCCCTCGGAACGCCTCGTGATCGTCGACGAGATCCAGAAGCTGCCCGGGCTGCTCGACGAAATTCAACTGCTCGTCGATCGGGACAAGTCG
>CAXBRZ010000082.1:0-9235 GCA_963978075.1 uncultured bacterium
CGTCGCTGGCGCGATAACACAAGGCCGTGTGAGGGCGGTTGGCGTAGTTCCGGGGCATCTGGATGCAGTCCTGGCGAAGTTGCGGGAGGCGGGAGCCTCCATCGCCCAGGGCGATGACTGGGTCGAGTGCGACATGCGCGGGCGGCGTCCCCGGGCGGTGGATGTGCGCACCGCGCCCTACCCGGCATTCCCAACCGATATGCAGGCACAGTTTGCCGCGCTCAATACCGTGGCTGACGGCGTCGGGACCATCGTCGAAACGATCTTTGAAAACCGATTCATGCACATGGATGAAATGCGTCGTCTAGGTGCGGATATTCGGATCGAGGGGAATACCGCGATCATTCGCGGGGTCGCAGGTTTGACCGCTGCGCCGGTCATGGCGACGGACTTGCGTGCTTCCGCGAGCCTCGTGCTTGCGGCGCTGGTGGCCGACGGGTGTACCCGGATCGAGCGCATCTACCACATCGACCGTGGTTACGAGCAGATCGAGGCGAAACTGCACGCCCTTGGCGCGCAGATTCGCCGCGAGGGCTGATCAGCGCTCGATGGGTCGGGCAATCAGTCCGAGTTTCATCTCAAACGTGCCCGCGCCGGGACGGAGTCCGCCGAGGCGGATGGTGGTCCCGGGCGGGAGTCTCGCGATCCGGCCAAAGAATTCTTGCCGGCTGCCAATGGCGGCCCCATCCAGCGTCGTTAGCACGTCCCCCTGTCGTAACCCGGTGCCCAAAGCCGGGCTACCGCGGTAGAACCCGGCAATCTGCACCCCGGCCACCGGATTGCCGGCCTCATCGGTCAGGTCGGTCACCCCGATGCCCGACCAGCCGCGCACCACGCGCCCCTTGGACTCGATTTCAGCAGCGACGCCTCGTACCAGATTGACGGGAATCGCGAAACCGATTCCCTCGACGCCCTGTTCATGACTCAGGATCGCCGTATTGATTCCGATCAGCTCTCCGGCCGCCGTGACCAAGGCGCCACCCGAGTTGCCGGGATTGATTGCCGCATCGGTCTGGATGAAGTTTTCCAGCATCGCGAGTCCGAGCTGGGAGCGGCCGGTCGCACTGCAGATGCCAAGGGTCACGGTCTGCCCAAGGCCCAGGGAATTGCCTATCGCGAGCACGACGTCACCCACCTGCAACTGGTCTGAACGACCGAGTGGCATGACGGGCAGGTTCCGCAGGGTCACTTTGAGAATGGCAAGGTCGGTGTCCGGGTCAGTACCCACCAGCGAGGCCTTCGCCGATCGGCCATCCCGCAGTTGCACGATGATTTCCTCGACGCCCTTGATGACGTGGTAGTTGGTGGCGATATGGCCGGCGGAATCCAGAATCACGCCGGAGCCGCGGCTTGACTCCTCCCGCCGGCGGAACTCCGGCCAATCGGGAAACCATGGCGCAAGCTGCTGCGGCACCTGCCGTTCGAGGACCACCTTGCGGGTGGAGATGTTCACGACGGCGGGAGCTGCACGCGTGATGGCGTCTGCGTAGCTCGCGACGGCGGAATGCCGCTCCATCGGCTCGATCTGCTCGCCCGAAGACCGCGGTGGGCCGCCCGTGACGGTGAGGGTGGCGCCGGCTGGCGCGGCGCGCGGGCGTGGCAGCAGGGAGGGTCGAAGGTAAATGGCGAGAAGCGCTCCCCCGAGGCCGAGAGCGATCCAGGGAGACAGGTTTCGGACAAGGCGAATCCAACGCTGCACGGTGGTCTCCGGTTGGGTCAAGCGGGGCGTGATGTGTATAATGCGCAATCCCTTCAGCCGACGAAACTCCGCGGACCTGCGGTGCCGTGCGGATTGGGGGATATTTTGCGTGGCTTTGCGTTGGGACCTCCACAGGGGATGTCATGAGCGAAGAGGTTGATCTGGGTCGGCGGCGTCTGTTGACGACCGCGACAGCACTCACAGGCGCCGTCGGCGTCGTGTTTACGGCGACACCGTTTTTGGCCAGCTGGAAGCCCAGCGCGCGCGCCAAGGCGCTCGGAGCGCCCATCGAGATTGACTTGAGCAAGCTCGAGCCGGGCTCGATGCTGAAAGTCGAATGGCGTGGCAAGCCCGTCTGGGTGGTTCGCCGCACTCCGGAGATGCTCAAGCAGCTCGAGCAGGCGACCCCATTCCTGCTGGACCCGAAATCGGAAGGTTCGGTGCAGCCGGAATACGCCAAGAACGATGCGCGCGCCCGCAACCCCGAGTTCTTCGTGGTCCTGGGTGTATGCACTCACCTTGGCTGCTCACCGCTGCCGAAGTTCGAGGCGGCGGACGTGACTGTATCGGCTGACTGGCCGGGCGGCTTTTACTGCCCGTGTCACGGCTCGAAGTTTGACCTGTCCGGCCGCGTCTTCAAGGGCGTGCCGGCTCCGGCCAACCTGACCGTGCCGCCGTACTCGTTCCTGACCGACACCCGCGTGATGGTCGGCAGCGATACCTCGCAGTCCGCCTGAAGCGCGGCAAAGCCGAAGGAGCCTCTCAATGGGTAACGACAACCACACCGCAAGCCAGTCCGCCGGGCTGTGGGGCTGGATCAATGCGCGTTTTCCGCTCGATTCTATGCTCAAGGAGCATGTGACCGAGTACTACGCACCGAAGAACTTCAACTACTGGTACGTGTTCGGCGTGCTGTCGCTGGTCGTGTTGGTGATCCAGCTGGTTTCCGGCATATTCCTGACGATGAATTACAAGCCCGCTGCCACGGAAGCATTTGCTTCGGTGGAATACATCATGCGGGATGTGGAATGGGGCTGGTTGATCCGCTACATGCATTCGACCGGCGCATCCGCGTTCTTCATCGTGGTCTATCTGCATATGTTCCGCGCCCTGATGTACGGGTCTTACCGTGCGCCACGCGAGTTGCTGTGGATTTTCGGCATGCTGATTTATCTCTGCCTGATGGCAGAGGCATTCATGGGTTACCTGCTGCCGTGGGGCAACATGTCCTACTGGGGGGCACAGGTCATCGTGTCGCTCTTCGGCACCATCCCGGTCATCGGCGACTCGCTGTCCGAGTGGATCAAGGGCGACTACTTCATCTCCGACATCACGCTGAACCGCTTTTTCGCGCTGCACGTCATCGCGATACCGTTGATTCTGGTCTTTCTGGTGGTTGCGCACATTCTTGCCTTGCACGAGGTGGGCTCAAACAATCCGGACGGCGTGGAGATCAAGAAGCACAAGGATGCCAGTGGTAGGCCGCTTGACGGCGTCGCGTTCCATCCTTACATGACCGTCAAGGACCTCTGGGGCATCTCGGTCTTCCTGCTCGTCTATTGCGGCATCATTTTCTTTGCCCCTACATTCGGTGGATTGTTCCTTGAGTCACCGAATTTTGATCCTGCGAATCCGATGCAGACGCCCCCGCACATTGCTCCGGTGTGGTACTTCACGCCGTTCTACGCGATGTTGCGTGCCGTCCCATCCTTTGCCGGCACGCAGGTCTGGGGTGTGCTCGTGATGTTTGGCGCCATCGCCCTGCTGTTCTTTCTGCCGTGGCTGGACAAGTCGCCGGTGAAGTCGATTCGCTACAAGGGGCCCATCACCAAAGCCGCTTTGGCGCTATTCGCCGTGTCGTTTGTCGTATTGGCGTACTGCGGCATGAAGCCGCCGTCGGGAGCCTTGCTGCTCACCAGTCGTGTGTTTACGTTCGTGTACTTCGCGTTCTTCCTGCTGATGCCGTGGTATTCGCGCATCGATGCCGTGAAGCCCGTGCCGGAGAGGGTCACCTACCATGCTCACTAAGAAGTTCGCGGCGGCGCTGGCCGTAGTTGCCCTGATACTGCCAGTGCTGGCGCATGCCAATGAGGGTGCGGCGCTTCCGCCGGCAGGCAACGACATCCGTAACGAGGCCTCCCTGCAGCGCGGCGCACGCAATTTCATGAATTACTGCTCCGGCTGTCACTCGGCCAAGTACGTTCGCTATAACCGGGTTGCGGCTGATCTGCACATCGGTGAGGCGGAACTCAAGCAGAACCTGATGTTCACCTCGGAAAAGCCCGCCGATACGATTCAGAGCGCGCTGACCGCTGCCGATGCCAAGAAATGGTTTGGGAACGCACCGCCGGACCTCTCGCTGATTGCGCGTTCGCGTGGCACCTCCTACCTGTACGCGTTCCTCCGCGGTTTCTACCGCGATCCGACGCGCCCGACGGGCGTCAACAACATCATGTTGCCAGGTACGGCAATGCCGCATGTCCTGAACTCCCTGCAGGGTGTGCAGACAGCGGTGTTCAAGACCGAAGACGGCAAGGCGGAGTTCGAGAAATTCGAACTGACCGACAAAGGCTCGATGACGCCCGCCCAGTTTGATGAGTTCGTTCGTGACACGGTGAATTTCCTCGAATATGCCGGCGAGCCGATTGAAGCCAAGCGTCAGGACCTCGGCATTTGGGTCACTCTGTTCCTGCTTCTCTTCGCGGCGTTCTCGTACATGCTCTACAAGGATTACTGGCGCGACGTCCACTGAACGTCGTTGCGGTAGTTGCTCGTGAGTGATGCCGTGGTCCTGTCCTCTCGTCGCCCGTACTTGCTGCGGGCGATGCACGAGTGGCTGACGGACAATACCCAGACGCCGCACCTGGTTGTCGATGCGACGGTGGATGGTGTGCAGGTACCACGGCAGTACGTGAGGGATGGAAAGATTGTCCTGAACGTCAGTTACGAGGCTACGTCCGGGCTGCTGCTGAAAAACGATGCGGTCTCGTTCGGGGCGCGATTCGGTGGGGTGGCGCATGAAGTGCGGCTGCCCATGAGATCCATCGTAGGTATCTACTCCCGCGAATCGGGGCAGGGCATGGTGTTTACCGACGATGACATGCCGCCGCCGTCTTCGGAGCCGCCGGATGATCCAGGCGCGAGTGGTACCGACGAACCGCCACGGCGCGCGCGGTTGACCGTCGTAAAATAATCGTGGCGAGCCATTCGGCGTCGGCAGACCGCAACAAGGGTCCTATTCTCGACGTTCTCGCTCCGTTGCTAGGCGAGGGGCAGCAGGTGTTGGAGATTGCCTCCGGGTCTGGGCAGCACGTGCTGCACTTTGCGCGCGCGATCCCGAACGTCGAATTTTGGCCGACAGAGAAGGATGCCCACGGCCTTGCCGAGCTCGTTGTTGCGCTGATGGAGTCACCCCTTGGCAATGTCCGCCCCCCGCTGGTCTTGGACGTCCTTGCTCCTTGGCCGTCGATTGAGCACTTCGATGCGGTCGTCTGCATCAACATGATCCATATCGCGCCATGGGAAGCGACCCGGGCGCTATTTTCAGGGTCGGCGCGCGTGCTGCGCAGTGGTAGGGGACGAGTAATCCTGTATGGACCATTCAGCGAAGGTGGCGTTCATACGGCGCCGTCCAACGAGGAGTTCGATCACTGGCTGAAGCAGCGTGATGTGCGATCAGGGGTCCGCGACCTTGACGAGGTCACGGCTGTCGCAAAGGACTGCGGTTTCATACGGGATGTGCTGGTACGTATGCCAGCCAACAATTTATGTGTGGGTTTCAGTCGCGGTCGCTAGGTTGCGGATGCGCGATGCCGTCTGGCCCGAAAATCGCCCATTGAAGGGTGCGTCGAATCCTGTGCTCCGGTGTCAGCGACAAGGCCCCGGTCAGGCCGTCAAGATGCTCGGCAAGGTCTCCGCTGTGCAGGTGATCCACGAGGTTTCGCGCGTCGTGTCCCAATGCAAACAAGCGCCCGTTACGTCGGCCGTCTCCGGGCCATAACTGCCGGACGGACTCACGAAGTTCTGCAATGGGCTCGGCTTCGGACACGAGCCAAGGGATCTCGAGAAATGAAACTCCCTCAAGATCCTGATTTGAAGCTGCTCTCGGGTCATGGATATCCGAGGTCGCGTACATGGGCAGGTCGCCGGCGTAGTGAAATTTCAATTGCGGACGCACCAGACGCGCATGCACCGGCTGTCCGGCGAAAAATATGAACTCCAAATCGTCTCGCCGGCGTGGCGTGAAGACGAGATTGCCGCCGACTAGACTGCTGACAGTGCGATAGCGCTTCTGGCTTTCCTCAAAGCCGAGGAGTGGCGTCAGGATGTCCGAAAAATCGGTCGTGTCGACGGGGTAACTTTCGGAGCTTGCAAGATATCCGCCACCCGCG
The DNA here is from genome assembly GCA_963978075.1 of uncultured bacterium. Lineage (GTDB taxonomy): Bacteria > Pseudomonadota > Gammaproteobacteria > Steroidobacterales > Steroidobacteraceae > CAIKZZ01. Next base: position 6,091 of record CAXBRZ010000082.1, read on the forward strand.
GCAAAAGCGCTCGAAAAGGCCTGGCGGACGCGATTTCCCCATTCCCCGGCGGGTACGAGTAACGCGCCCGTCTTCTGGCCGCGCTGCAGTGCGTAGCCCGCGATCTGCCGAGCCTCGTCTTCCGGTGCCAAGGCGAACTGGTAAAACCGCTTGGGTGCTGCCTCGCCGTCAGCGAGATGATTGAGGGCAAGAATCGGCACTTTGCCATCGGCGAGTGCACGAATTGCCGCAACACCTTCCTTGCCTAGCGGGCCTACGACGAAATTTGCGCCTTCATCCAAGGCCTTGCGGAAAACCGACCCCGCCTCTCCAGCGGCATCGTAGATTCTGATGGACGGCCGGACAGCAGACTTCTGGGCAAAATGGGCGGCCATGAAGCCATCGCGAATTGTTTCTCCGGCATCCGCAAGTCGCCCGCTCAACGGCAGTAGCAGGGCAATCTGGGTGGTCGTCTTCGCTGTCGCGTGATCTGGCATGTCATTCAGCCTAGAGGGACCGATTGAGGATACCGCGTCGGCGGGCGGTGCGCTGACCGTTGCAAGGATCCGGCGCCGGGCGCACGATCCGGGCTCAGCTGATGAGCATGGGTAGACATCAAAATGTCGGGAATCCTGTATGTGGTTGCAACGCCCATCGGCAATCTTGCCGACATCACGGAACGGGCCCGGCAGGTTCTCGCGAGCGTTGCGGTGGTGGCTGCCGAGGATACCCGTCACACCGGGCAACTGCTGGCACAGTATGGAATCTCCGTACCACTGCTTGCCCTGCACGAGCACAACGAGGCCGACCGAGCGCAGATCCTGGTCCGCCGATTGCAAGGGGGCGAGGATGTGGCGGTCGTTTCTGATGCAGGAACTCCGCTCATCAGCGACCCGGGATACCGGTTGGTCTTGGCTGCCGCGGCGCAGGACATCCGGATCGTGCCGGTTCCCGGTGCTTGTGCCGCCATCACGGCACTATCGGTAGCGGGGCTGCCGACGGATCGGTTCGTTTTCGAAGGCTTCTTGCCGCACAAGGGCGCCGCACGCAGATCCCGCCTTCAGGATCTGGCCGCCGAGTCCCGTACTCTCGTCTTCTACGAGTCTCCCCATAGGCTTGCGGAGACACTGCAGGATCTTGCAGCCACGTTCGGATCCGATCGATCGACGGTGATTGCCCGAGAGCTGACCAAGGTGCACGAGTCTTTATATCGGGGAACCGCGGGGCAACTGGCCACCCTCGCGGCTATCGATGCCAACCTGCCGCGCGGGGAATTGGTCATCGTGGTAGCCGGAGTCGAGGCCTCACCGCAAGTTGACAATCTGGCGCGGTATGAAGCCGCCATGCGCTCGTTGCTGGAACATGCCCCGCTGTCGGTGGTGGCGGATGCGGTCTCCGACCTGACGGGATCCCGCAGGAACTCCGTCTACGAAAAGGCTCTTGCGTTGCGCAAAGAGTCTTCTTGAGGTTCTGGGTCAAGACGCCTATCGTGCGCGTGGGAGTTGGCTAGGCAGTCGCTCGTGCCGCAAGGTGCGGGAGGAAAGTCCGGGCTCCAGAGGGCAGAGCGCCAGGTAACGCCTGGGGGGCGTAAGTCCACGGAAAGTGCAACAGAAAGCAAACCGCCTAAGGGACGGCTCATGCCGTCACTGGTAAGGGTGAAAGGGTGCGGTAAGAGCGCACCGCGTTCCTGGTAACAGGAATGGCACGGCAAACCCCGCTCGGAGCAAGGCCAAATAGGGAAACAGGCAATCGGATTCGTCCGGATTGCAGCGCACGGCCCGTGCGCGTTTCCGGGTAGGCTGCTTGAGGTGTCCGGCGACGGACATCCCAGAGGAATGACTGTCCACGACAGAACCCGGCTTATCGGCCGACTCCCACCTCCTGACCGAGTCTCCGCCCCCTGAAAGGGGGGCGGAGATTTTTTCATGACCTTGGTGGGATTTCTTCAAGCCCATTAATAGAAAGGCTTTGTAACTATCTGATTTTTGCGCCTTTCGGTGTTTGGTTTTACGACCCTCTCGTCGCCCGTAAGTAATTGTCGCTTCAAGGAAATTTTCCGCTTTGACCGTTGACCTGCGGGTCGCTGCGTCCTATAGTCGCTATGGGTGGGAAAAAGTGGGAGCGAATGGGAGTCAATCCCATAAAAGATCGTGTTCAGAGGCGCAACTCAACTTTCGCTGGATGCCAAGGGCCGGATGGTCATGCCTACCCGGTACCGCGAACGGCTGCTTGAGCGTTGCAGTGGTCACCTGATCGCGACGGTGGACAAAGACCACTGCCTGCTGCTCTACCCATTGCCCGACTGGGAAGAAATCGAGCGCAAATTGATGCGTCTGCCGTCGCTGAATGCCCATGCGCGACGCCTACAGCGCCTGATGGTCGGATATGCAACGGAAATTGATCTGGACAGTCACGGGCGCCTTCTCCTGCCGACGGAATTGCGCAGTTTTGCGTCCCTGACCCGGGATGCCGTCCTGTTGGGGCAGGGCAACCGTTTTGAGTTGTGGGATGAGGCACGGTGGACCGAGCGGCGCGATGCGTGGTTGGGGGACGAATCAACGCCCACCGATCTGCCGGCTGACCTCGAGTCGCTGTCGCTTTGATCGTGACGGAGCCGGCGCATCTGCCGGTGATGCTTGATGAGGTCTTGCAGGGCCTCGACGTACGTGCTGACGGAATCTACGTCGACGGAACCTATGGAAGGGGCGGTCACGCCCGCGGTGTGCTGGAGCGGTTGGGAGATGGGGGGGCGCTCGTTGTACTCGACAGGGATCCTGCAGCGATCGACTGTGCGAAGCGCGATCTTGGCGCAGACTCCCGCGTCACCATTTGTCACGCCACATTCGACCAGCTTGACCGGTTTGTGCCGTCTGGAGTTGCTGCCGGCGTCATTTTCGATCTCGGGGTGTCATCTCCCCAGCTGGACGAGTCTCAACGAGGCTTCAGCTTTCTTCGGGATGGCCCGCTCGACATGCGGATGGATCCCACGCAGTCGCCAAGCGCAGCTGAATGGCTCTCGGCAGCTCAGGAATCGGAGGTCGCCCGCGTGATCGCGACTTTCGGAGAAGACCGCTTTGCTCGCCGGATCGCCCGGACAATCTGTGCGGCGCAGCTTGACGCCCCAATATTGACCACCGGGCGCCTCGCGGACGTTGTCGCAACAGCG
>CAXBRZ010000083.1:0-9052 GCA_963978075.1 uncultured bacterium
CAGCCGTTGACGTGGAACATGGGCAGCGTGTGGAGGATCACGTCGCGGTCGTGCACCCCGGTCTGCCACCCGAAGGTCGCCGCGTTGAGCCAGAGGTTGCGGTGCGTCAGCTGCACGCCCTTGGGTCGCGCCGTGGTGCCGCTCGTGTAGTTGATGGTCGCGGTGGCCCGTTCATCGGGCGCGGACCAGCCCCGCGGCTCGGTGCCGAAGTCGTAGAGGATCGGATCGGAGGCTGCGCCGATCGTGAAGCGATGCGGGGCGGACACGGCACCGAGGTGGTCCTCGAGCTCGGGGTCAACGAGCAGCACGCTCGCCCCGCAGTGGTCGACGATGTAGTCGATCTCGGCGGCCGCCAAACGGAAGTTGATGGGCACGAGGATGCGACCGGATCCGCTCACACCGAAGAAGGAGGTGAGCAGGCGGGCCGAGTTGTGGGACACCACCGCGACCCGCTCACCCTCGCCGACCCCGAGGCGGTCGAGGCCGGCCGCCTGGGCGCGGGCCCGATCGGCGACCTCGCGCCACGTGAGCGAACCCCAGGACTCCGCCGGCTGGTCCGGCTCGTCCACGATGGCCACCATCGGAATGACGTGCTGCCCTGCCTCGACGTGCAGCAACTGCGTGAGCGAGGCCACACCCCGCGCAACGCCTGCGGGACTTTTCCCGACGATGCGGACGCCGCGCGGCGTCACCTCCAGTTGATAGGCCTCGGCCGACTCACCGGCCATCCGCGCGTCCACGGCCAGGGACACGCTCGGCGCGTGCTTGGGCACACGCGGCAGATCCTGCACGAGCGCGTCGATGGCGGCGCGCTCGGCCTCAAGTCCGGCCGTCGCGCGCACCGCTGGCCGTGCGTCAAGACGCAGCGAGCCGCCGAGGAAGCGGTACGACTTCGGTGTCGGCAACACCGGCGCGAAGCCATCCGAGGGCAGGTTGTCGATGCGCGCGTTGGCGGCGAAGCGGTCCTGAGCGGTCTCGCCAAAGGGACGGCCGGCGACACCGCGCGGCAACTGCCCGGGGCCCTGCGGCGGCAGCACGCGATAGTCCGCAATCGCAATGGCATGACCGGGATCGTCGGGCAGGACGAGGTACGGACCGACCGGTGCGCGCGTGGCCTTCACGACAGGCTCCGGATGGTCGATGCCAATCACGAGATCCGCTTGCGCCGCAAGGCCGGGAAAGCCCGGTTCGGGGCGGATGCGGAACAGCGTGCCGCCCACATGCTCGGCGAGCAGATGCCCGCCCAGATCGCCGGTGACCACTTCTGCAGGGCAATTGAAGTACAGCGCCCAGCCCTGCGCCGGCAGCGGCACCTCGGCGGTGTGCAGACGCAGCAGCGCGTGGGTCGTGCCAAGCGACGCATCGCTCGTGTACCGGTGGGCCTCGATCTCCCAGCGCAACGACGGTCCGCCCGCGCCAAAGGCGGCCGGCGCAAAGGCCAGCAGCAGCAGGCACAGTCCACGCCGGAACATTTCGCAGAAGGCTCGATTCACAACCGGATCCTGATTTGACGACGGGCAAGTGCGTGGGCCGCGGTCCAGCACAGCAGCAGATAGCTCAGACAGTACAGCAGCGAGCCGAACTTCGCGCCGGCCCACGGGGCATAGAACGTCGCGTGCAGCCATTCAAACGTGTTTGTCTTGCCCACATAGGTGCGGCTGACCAAGAGGTTGCCCAGTTCGCTGAGAAGATAGATGGCCAGCGTATTGCCGCCGAGCGGTTCGAAGAAACGCCGCCCCATGGACCAGCCACGCAGGTCCGCGGCATACGCCAGTGCGGCCAGGGCAAGGGTATCGATGCCGAGGTTCAAAAGCGCGTAGGAACTCGTCCAGAGTTTCTTGTTGAGCGGCACCTGCCACTGCCACAGCAATGCGACCGCGAGTGCCACGGCACCCGCAGTTGCAAGGCGTTGCAAAGAGGCGCCATTGGTGCCGCGATTCATCAGCCAACGACCGGCCAGATAGCCTCCCAGCACATTCGCCAGCGCCGGCAGCGTCGAGTAGAGACCCTCAGGATCAAAGGGAATGCCCTCGCCCTTGTAGAGATGCGCCGGTCCCAGCAGAAAAAGGTCGAGCGCCCGTGGACCATTGTTCTCAAGCGACAGGTCGCCGCTCATCGGCAGGATGACGGCGTAGATGAGCAGACTGCCGATCATGGCAACGGCGGCGCCACGGCTGCCGAAGCGCTGCGCGATGAGTGCGGCCAGCGTGTAGGTCAGGGCGATGCGTTGCAGCACACCGAATATGCGCACATGGGCGAGGTCGACGAACACCAGCGCATCGGTGATGGCGTCGTAGCGGAAAAAGGGGATCCAGGTCAGCAGCACGCCGAGCGCAAACAGCAGCGCGCCGCGCCGCAACACGCGCGCGGTGAACGCGCCCTCGCCGGCGGCCCGCTGCCGCTCGATCGACAGCGCGAGCGACGCCCCGACGGCGAAGAGGAAGGCCGGGAAGACCGCGTCGGTCAGGGTGAAGCCGTGCCAGACGGAGTGCAGCAACTGCCCATAGGAGCGCTCGTCGTCGATGGCCATGTTGACCACGATCATGAGTGCGAGGGTCATGCCGCGGAGCAGGTCCACCGCGAGACTCCTGGCGGTCGGCTCACTCATGGCGATGGACTCCTCTCGGTAACAAAGTCGTTCCAATATAATACCAATACATCCTGGCATTCCATCATCCTGAATTCGCTTGTGATAAACCGCTCCGGGCAGGGGAAGGACGACCCAGTGCTGGCGACCTTGACCCAAAAGTGGTATTTTTTTGGTATCTCTCCCGGAAACTCAGCCGTGCCATCGCATTCCTCCTTGTCGGCCCGTATCGGCGCACTCGATCCTGCGGGCAACCTGCCGCTCTACCGGCAACTGCAGCGCGCGCTCAAGAGTGCGATCGACCGGCGCGTGCTGCAGCCGGATGATGCGCTGCCGGCCGAGCGCGATCTGGCGATCGACTTCGGGGTCTCGCGCATCACGGTGCGCAAGGCACTCGACGGTCTTGTGGCCGAAGGCCTGCTCGACCGTCGGCAAGGATCGGGCAACTTTGTCGCCGGCCGCGTCGAGAAGAACTTCTCGGCACTCACATCGTTCTCGGAGGACATGCGCGCCCGTGGCCGCGTGCCGACCAGCGCCTGGCTGCGCCGCTCCAGCGGCACCGTGACGCCGGAAGAGTCGCTCGCCCTGCGGGCCAGCCCCGGTACTGCGGTGTACCGGTTCGAGCGCCTGCGCTATGCCGACGGCGCGCCGATGGCGCTTGAGCACGCCACCATTCTGGCCTACGCCCTGCCCTCGCTCGACGCGGTCGGCGATTCGCTCTACGCGGCCCTTGAGGCCAACGACTACCGACCGGTGCGCGCATTGCAGCGCCTGCGTGCGGTGCTGCTCACTGCAGAACAGGCGCAGTTGCTGAATGCCAATGCCGGTGATGCGGGACTTCTGGCCGAGCGCATCGGCTCGCTGCGTGACGGCCGGGTCGTGGAAATGTCCCACTCGCTGTATCGCGGCGATACCTACGATTTCGTCGCCGAGTTGTCCTCGCTGTGATGACGCCACAGACGCCTTTGATCGCGCGGGCAACGGCGACGCTCATGTACCGCGAGGCCGCCGAGGCCGGCGCGTGCGTCGCAAGGCAGCAGCAGGAAACCCGCTCGCTGTTCCAGGACCTTGGGCGGCACCTGCGCCTTCATCCACCCACCGCCATCGTCACCTGCGCGCGCGGCAGTTCGGACCACGCCGCCACCTACGGCAAATACGTCCTCGAGGCGCATACGGGCATCCCGGTCGCGTCCGCAGCACCGTCATTGAGCTCCATGTACGGGGTCTCGCCGCATCTGGCGAACTGTCTCTACATCGCCGTCTCGCAGTCCGGACGCAGTCCGGACCTGCTCACTTCCGTGGAAGCCGCCCGCGCCGGCGGCGCCTTCGTGGTCAGTTTCTGCAACGACCCGGGCGCGCCGCTCAACGCCCTTGCGAACGTCGCGATTCCCCTGTGCGCGGGACCGGAGACCAGCGTCGCCGCCACCAAGTCCTACCTCACCTCGCTGGCCGCCTTCCTGCAGCTGACGGCCTGCTGGAGCGAGCGCGCGGATCTTGCGACCGCCGTGGACGGGCTTGGCGAGGCGCTCGAGCACTCCTTCCGGCTGGACTGGAGTCCGGCGCTTGATCTCCTGGGTCCGGCGCGTCACCTGTATGTGATCGGGCGCGGTCCGGGCCTTGCGGCCGCGCAGGAAATCGCGCTCAAGTGCAAGGAGACCTCCGGCCTGCATGCGGAGGCTTTCAGCGGTGCCGAAGTCCGCCACGGACCTTATGCACTGCTCGCGCCGGACTTCCCGGCGCTGGTGCTCGGCCAGGAGGACGTCACCAGCGAGAGCCTTGCAACCCTTGTGACCGACCTCGAGCGGCGCGGCGTGCCGGTGCTGCATTCGGGAGTAGGCGCGAGCGGCGGCATCCTGCTGCCAATGAACCACGAACACCCGGCCGTGCAACCGGCCTTGCACGTCAGCGCCGCCTACGGGATGCTCGCCGCACTCTCGGTGCAGCGTGGCTTTGATCCGGATATGCCACCGCACCTGCGCAAGGTGACGGAAACGCATTGATGCCTACAGCGATCACGGGCGGCCGTGTACTCCTCGGCCAGGGATTCGACGGGTTCTGCGACGGCATCGTCGTGCTCACTGAAAACGGCACGATCAGCGCACTGCTGGATGAGTCCGACACACTGCCCGCACACTGCGAGATCCTCGATGTGGGCGGCCGCTACGTGGTCCCGGGGTTCATCGATACCCAGGTCAACGGCGGCGGCGGCGTCCTGTTCAACGACGCACCCACCGTCGAGGGCATCCGCGCGATCGCGGCCGCGCACCGTCGTTTCGGCACGACCGCACTGCTGCCCACGCTGATCAGTGACGATCTCGCGGTCGTCGACCGTGCCCTCACCGCCGTCACGCGAGCCATCCGCGAAGGCGTGCCGGGCATCGTCGGCATCCACCTCGAAGGGCCCTTTCTGGCGTCTTCACGCCGCGGCATCCACGACGCCGCGCACTTCCGCACCATGGACATGACCGCGGTCGAACTGCTGTCCCGTCCGACCGGCGGCCGCACGCTTGTCACGCTCGCGCCCGAGTGCGTGCCGAGGGAGTTCATCACCGCACTCGTGGAGCGCGGCGTCACGGTATCGCTCGGCCATACCGACGGGACTGCAGCTATGGCATCGGATGCCTTCGGTGCCGGTGCGACCGGTGTCACCCATCTCTTCAACGCGATGTCACCGATGACGGCGCGGGAGCCCGGCGTCGTCGGTGCCAGCCTTAACAACAAGCGTTGCTGGTGTGGCGTGATCGCGGATGGGCATCACGTGAGTCTGGGCACGCTCGCCGTGGCGCTCGCGGCGCGGCCCCACAGCCGCTTCATGCTGGTGAGCGACGCCATGCCCTGTGTAGGCAGCGACCAGAACCACTTCATGCTCGGCGACCGGCGTATCGAAGTGCAGGACGGCGTCTGCCGCAGCACCGATGGCACGCTCGCGGGCAGCGCCGTCGGCTTGCTGACCTGCATCCGCAATGTCGCGGGCCATCTCGTGCCCTTGGCCACGGCCTTTCGGATGGCGAGCGAGTACCCGGCCGACTTTCTCGGACTCGGCGCGACGCATGGCCGCATCGCGCCGGGCTATCGCGCCGATCTTTTGGCCGTCGCGCCGACGCTCGATGCGGCCGAGGTGATCGGCTGACCGCTCAGGGCTCGTCGCTGCCGATCTGCGCGCGTCTCGTCGTGACGTAAGCCTCGAGTTCCTCCCGTACCGACGGATCCATCGGTGGTGCCTCGTACTCCTGCAGTGCCTGTTTCCAGATGCCCGTCGCGCGCTGGGTGGCATCCTTGGCCCCTGCCACTTGCCAACTTTCGTAGTTCTGCCAGTTCGACAGCAGCGGCTCGTAAAAGGCGCGTTCGTAACGCTCGAGCGTGTGCGTCGCGCCGAAGTAGTGCCCGCCCGGACTGATTTCGCGGATCGCTTCGAAGGCAAGGTCGGGATCCGTGACGCCGATCGGCGTCAGGAACTCCGACATCATCTGCAGCATCTCGACATCGATGACGAGCTTCTCGAACGAGGCCGTGAGGCCACCTTCCTGCCAGCCGGCCGCGTGATAGACGAGATTGGCGTGGCCAAGCACCGCCCCCCAGAGCGACATCTGGGTCTCGTAGGCGCCTTGCGCATCGGCGGCATTCGAGGCACTCGCATCGGAGCTGCGATAAGGGATGCCGTAGCGACGCGCGAGCTGGCCACTTGCCACGTTGGCCTTGGCGTTCTCCGGAGTCCCGAAGGCAGGCGACCCCGAACGCAGGTCCACGTTCGAGGTGAACGCGCCGTACATCACCGGCGTCCCGGGTCGCACCGCCTGCGCAAGCACGATGCCGAACAGGGCTTCAGCATTCTGCTGGGCAAGCGCACCGGCCAGCGTCACCGGCGCCATCGCGCCCATCAGCGTGAACGGCGTGACCACCACCGGTTGTCCCATGCCGGCCATCGCCATGAGGCCATCCGCCATCGCCTCGTCAAAACGGCGCGGACTGTTCACGTTGATGATCGACATGACGGCCGGGTGCTCGACGAGACCTTCGGGCGTCGTGCCGCGGGCGATGGCTGCCATGCGGATCGCATCGAGTGCCCGACCCGCGCCGATCGAACTGCAGTGGAACGCCATGTCCGACCAGACGAGGTTCGCCAGATAGGTATCGAGGTGACGGCTGTTGGCCGGCAGTTCCATCGGCGCGCACACCTGGTTGCCGATCAGATGGATGACGTTGAAGAACTGTGCCAGCCGGATGAAGTCGCAGTAGTCGCGATAATTGCCCGCCCGCCGGCCACGCTCGCAGTCGTGCACGTTCGGCGGTCCGGCCACGAGTCCGAAGGCCAGATGCGAGCCGCCGATCTCGAGTCGCCGCTCGACATTGCGCGGCACCAGCGTGAAGGTCGACGGCACCTTCTGCAGCATCTGCATGACGAGCGCACGATCCAGCCGGACAACGCCGCTCGAGGCGTCCACCTCCGCGCCATGCGAGGCAAGCAACTCGCGTGCGGTGCCGGACATGACCTCGATCCCCAGTTCCTCAAGGACCCGGAGCGACGTCTCGTGGATGGCCTCGATCTCGTCGGCCGAGAGGACCTGCAGCGGCGGATACGGGTTGGCCGGCTGCCGCCAGGGGCGCTGGCGCAAGGCCTGCCCCGCGCTGCGCCGCGGGCGCCCGCCCTCGCGCCGACGGCTGGGTGTCACATCGCTCATCGGGGAAATGCCTCCAGTCGCTCCAGGACCCGCAGCGTGGCATTGGTGTCGTCGTCCGCCACCTTCGTGCCCTCCGGCAGACCCGCGGCTTTCGCCGTCCGTATCGAGATCATTCCGTTCGGCGCCAGGATCACTTCGTTCTCGCCCGAGCCCTGCATCGAGGGCACTTCCCAGCGGCCGTCGCCCTTCTGCCCCAGGTAAGGCAGGAAATGAAAGCCCATGCGATAGCGCGGAATCGGCCCGTCCGCCGCCGCCGGCCGCGCGGCATCGCCGCGTTTGTCGAGGGCGCCCTTCGCCGCGAGCAGATCCTCCGTGAGACCCCGGTGCAGCAACTGCCGGCCTTCCCACAGCCCGCGACGCTGGTAGAGCCACGCGATCCGCGCAAGGTCCTCGAGGGTCGGGTAGTAACCGGCGTTGGCCCAGACGTGATCGTGTCCGTCGGGCTCCTTCGTATGGACAGCGGGTGCGTGGCGGATGCCGATCGGCGCGAACACCTCGCGCGCCAGCATGGCCCACAGATCCGCCGAATCCTTGCCGCGCAGACGACCGAGCAGGCCGTCGATGGCGATGCCGAGGAGATAGAAATCTTGGTCGCGGTAGCGGACGACCGTGCCGGGTGCCCACGGATACGGCGTCAGCGTACGGCGGATCGCCGCAAGCTTCTCCGCATGGGAAGGCGCCACGTACCAGGCGTCGTAATCACCGCCCAGGTAACCGTCGTACATGTCGTTGGGCTGCGTACGGAAGGTACCCTGCCCGCCGAAGCCGCTGGCCATGTTGGCCGCGTCGATGAAGCGCACGCTGCGGTACTTGGGATCGAGTCCCTCCACGTAGTCGCCGATCTTGAGATCCAGCACCCACGGGCCGTACTCCTCGGCGAGGTGCAGCAGCGCCAGCGGCGCCGCCACGCTCTTCATCACCGAGCGCACACCAAAGCGCATGCCTTCCGGATACGGATAGGGTCCGAACGGCGTCTCCACCGGTGCAAGCCAGAGCGTGTCGTGCACGAGGAGCGCCACCGCGACCCGCCACTGCGGAAGCAGCGGCCCGCCCAGCCCCTCGAGCGTGCCGGACGGCAGCGTGGCGGCCAGTTCCGCCATCGGCCGCACACGCAGTCGTGCATCCCACTCCGCTTGCGCCTCTGCAAGCTCGGACGCCTCCGTCTCCACCGCTTCGAAGCGCGCAGGCACGAGGCCCGCCGCCGTGAAATGCGGTTTCACGAGGTAAGGCGCCGTCTGCTGGACCAGCTGGATGCGCGCTGCGCTCACGCGGGTGCCGTGATAACGGAAGGTGAGCAGGCCCTGCACGGCGGCATTTTCGGTGTCGTTGACGAGCGTGAACGGCAGCGCCGCACGATCCCACTCACCGTCTGCGACCTCATGCCACACGCGGCCGGCTTCCGGGATGACCGACCAGTAACTACGGACCGGCCCGGACGCGGTCTCCGCCATGATCGTGCCGCGCTGCACCGGCACGAGCCGTCCGCGATCACTGAACAGCCTGAGCGCGAGCGCAGGAAACAACCGCGCGTCCCGGCCCTGCACCACCAGGTTTGCAAGCTCGGGCTGCGTCATGAAGGCCGCCTGCGAGAGGTGCAGCACGCCCGACATGGGCGCCGCCTGTCCCGCGTCCGCGCCTGGCGCAAAGGCCGCGTTGGCCACGGGCGTCGTCACCGAACCCTGGAACGCCCCGGCCGGCAACTCAACCGCGGCGGGTCCCGCCTGCGCACACATCGGAACGATCAGCATCAGAGCCATCCACCTGCGGTAGTTCATCGAAGATCCCT
>CAXBRZ010000084.1:0-9004 GCA_963978075.1 uncultured bacterium
TCTCGTGCCCCTTCGCCTCCCGCCTTGTAAAGAAAAACGCTTGAGATTTGCTCAAGGTCAAGGCGCCTGGATTTCGGGGCAGAAGCGATGTCTCGCAGCGGAATTTCGATAGTCCGGCGAGTTGCGGGTGGCAGCAGCTGAGTGCCTTCGAATCGGTCGGTGAGGTTCCCGTCATGCAGACGATCTTGTATTCGAATATGCAATGGCAATTCGCTACGCGTCGGATTGATGACTTCCATTCGCAGGGTCCTGTACCCACGCCAGTCTGGCGCGGGTTCGTCGAGTGATACTCCTGCGTAGGGTCGGCTCGTGAGCGGAATACGCAGCGCCTTTTCATCGGGCCGGATGGCGAATGCAGAGGGAAGTTTCGCCAATTCAGGTGACGTGTCCGTCAGGGACACCAACAGCAGGTCAAGTTCGCTGCGTGGTGCGAATAGGACAGGCACGGTGAGGGCACGGCTGACATAGGCGCTGCTCACCCAGGCAAGTGGTGCAAGCGTCGTGAGGGCGATCAGACCGACCAGTACCCTCAGGAATTGGCGGACACGTCCAGGTTGGCGGGCGTTTGCCAGTCGTGGGTCGAAACTCAGCAGCAGGGCAAGTGCACAGAGGATGCCTCGGGCATCAAGCGCCACGTCCCGCATGGCCGGGTCGCGGTGGGTCACGACCTGCGACAGTTCCGTGGCGAAGCCCAACAGCATGGCGAGGGCGAACGTGGGTAGATAATCGCCGGCGAGACCCGCCCCAGGCCGTCGCTGCCGTCGGATTGAGAACAGGGCGATGGTCACCAAACCGAAAACGACCGGATGGCCGAGTTTCTGGATGGAGTGCAGAACAAGCGGCCGGCCTGGCAGCTCGACGTACATCACCGTCAGGGAAAGGAGCGCAACGCAAAGGGCGAGCACAGGTGCCGGGACCCGGGTCAGAGCCCCGGGCCAGGAGCGGGATTCTTGCTCAAAGGTGGGCCGCTCCATGACGTCCTTGGAACCTCAGGATGGATCGACTTTGGACTTGAGGTAAGCCGACAACTGCGCCACGGTGGGGTAGTCAAACAATTCGGTGAGGTCGATTGCGCCAGGAAACTGGCGGTCGATTTCCTCGTGTATCTGGATGAGCGTCAACGAACTGGCTCCGATCTCGAAAAGATTGTCATCCACCGCAACCGTTTTCCCGGCCAATGCCTCCGCGCAGATTGAAAGAATTCGCGATTCGATGTCGGATCCAGCATCCCGGTGCGTATGAGCCTGCTCCCGCAAAGTCTCGAGTTCCAGCATTTCCTGAGCGAATTCACCGGCTACAAATGATTGCTCCAGCATCACGCGTTGGATTTTTCCGCTCGTCGTTTTCGGAATCCGCTTGACGGGAATGACGTGCGCAACCTCAAGTCCCGCATGTTCATTGACGAGGCGGGTAATCTCCTGCGCAGTAGGCAGGAACTCCTCCAGCGAGCCCCGGTGCAGCACAAAAAACGTCAATTCATCACCCTCTGCGCCGGCCGGGCGGCAACCCGCTGCCACTACCTTGCCAAGTTCAAGCCCACTGGCCTGCTGGGCTATTCCTTCGAGATCGTGCGGGAAATAGTTCTGTCCATTGACGAAGATGATTTCCTTCGCCCGTCCGGTGACATAGAGATCACCCTCCATGACGACTCCTAGGTCTCCGGTATCGAGCCAACCGTCCGTGGAGATGGCGCGCGCATTGGCCTCGGGATCTTCATAGTAACCGCGGGTGACATTTTCGCCGCGAATGAGGATGCGTCCGACAGCACCCCCTGCGAGCGCAGCACCGTCCACGGCGGCAATCCTCACGTCCGTGCCCGGGATCGGCTTGCCGACATTCATCAGTGGGAGTGCGCCTGAATTTCCTTCTTCGGCAAGGGCTGCGTCCTCGCCAGGATTCAGGCGGTGTCGATCGAAATACAGATGCCGGTAGGCGGAACCGGGCGGGGGGAAAGTGACGGCCAGGGTTGCCTCCGCAAGACCATAGACGGGGAACATGGACGTGCGCGGCAAGCCATAGGGCGCCATTTCGTCCATGAATTCGTTGCAAAGGGCGACCGAAATGGGCTCCGCTCCGTTGAAGATCAGACGTACGGCCGACAGGTCAACGTTCGGCAGAGGTCGGCCATCGAGGACCTTGAGGAAGTGCCGGTAGCCAAAATTCGGTGAGGACAAAATCGTTGCGCGGACGTCCGAGGCAAACTTCGGCCACAGGAGGGGTCTGCGGATGAAGAGCTCCGTCGGCATCAAGTGGTTTTCGATGCGGTTCGCAAACATGAAAATGTGCTTCCCGATCAGTCCCATGTCATGGGTCAGCGGCATCCAGCTGAGCGATATGTCATCGCTGGAAAATCGCGCGGCCGCCGTGGCGCCATGAAGATTGGCGAGGACGTTGGCATGCGTGAGAACGATCCCTTTGGGGAGGCTCGTGGAGCCGGAAGAGAACTGGATGAAGGCGGTGTCTGCGGCACTGGCACGCACCGGCGTGCCGGCTCTGGAGAGATCACCAAGGTTCTCCACCAGTACTGCACGCTTTTCAAGCCGCGAGAAGGTCTCCGATTCGCCGACGCTCGATGCAAAGGCGCCGATGCGCTCAAGGTTGCGCCGGTCCGTGTAGAGCAGGGGGTTGCCAAGTTTGCGGGCAATCCGTAGGAGCTTGTGCCGGTGCTCGTCGGAGATGCCGACGGCAAGAGGCACCGGTACGATCCCTCCGGCAAGCGCCCCCCAGAAACCTTCGATGAACTGCTGGTTGCTGCCCAGAAAGATGATCATCTTGTCGCCAGGCGACGCGCCGGCGGCCTGTAGATGTCCGAGGATGCCAAGGGCATTCTCGACCAGAATGCCATAGGGAACCTTGCGACGGTCCTGCTCGCCCTCGAGGTAATGGACGGCACGCTCGGCCTCGCGATTGGCGTTGAGTATGTCTATCAGGGTTTCGTATGCCATTCGGGGTCTTCCATCCGGCCAAAGAGTGTCAGCGTGAATGCAGGCGCATGCGCAATTCGTTGCGCGTGCGCAGGTTGATGGCCGCCTCGATATCCAGCGGACCGTCGTCGAGATATTCCATGCGCCAGCGTGCGGCGACGCGCGCGACATGGACGGTCATCTCGTACATCGCAAAGTTTTCGCCCACGCAATGCCGGGGGCCGGCGGCGAAGGGAATGTAGATCCAGCGATCGCGGGGATCGTCGTCCAGAAAGCGTTCGGGGCGGAACTCATCGGGCGATTCCCAGTGCTTGGGATGGCGTTGGATGAGATAGGGACTGAGCATCACGTCGGTGCCGGCCGGAATCCGGTGCCCGGAGAGGACGTCTTCGGTCAGCGTTCGGCGACTCAGGATCCAACCCGGGGGGTAGAGACGCATGGCCTCAAGTATGACGGAGCGGGTCTCGCGCAGTGACTCGGCATCGGCGTAGGTCAGGCGCTGGTCAGGTTGAAGGCCCTGTGCCTCACGCGCGACGCGGTCATAGACCTCCGGATGGGTTGCGAGGAGGTACCAGGTCCAGTTGAGCGCACTGGCACTGGTCTCGTGTCCTGCCACAACGAGTGTCATGGCTTCGTCCAGCAACTCGCGGTCGGGCATCGGCGCGCCGGTTTCCTTGTCACGGGCTGTCATCAGCATGCCAAGGAAATCCGGTCGGTCGAGGTTTTCGGCTCGCCTGCGAGCAACAAGTTCGCCCACGAGACGCACGAGGCTGCGGAAGCGGTAAGCGAACTGCAGATCCCGGGCGGCGTGTTCCGTGACGATGGCGAAAGGGTTCTGTCCGATGCGCTCGGTGAGCCACTCGAGATCATCGCCAAACAGGCTCCGGAGGATGATGGCGAGCGTCAGTTCGCTCATTTCCGATGTCATCGCGATCGGCTCGCCGGACTCAGCGGAACGGCTCCAGAGTCGCATCCTCTCCGCCACGGCACTGTCGATCGTTTCGGCGAACGTTTCGATGACCCGCCGGTGGAAGAACGGCTGGATCATGCGCCGTTGGCGCCGCCAGAGGTCCCCCTCGCTGGTCATGATCCCGTCGCCCAGAAGGATGCGGACACGGTCGAGCCCGATGCCCTTGGTATAGTTGCGGTGGTTGGTCACCAGCACGCGCTTGATGTCCGCCGGGCTGTTCAGGAACCAGGTGTCAGCCCCACGCCCAGGCGCATGTATGCGGAACAAGTCGCCGGAGCGAGCGGCGGCATCGATCAGGCGGGGCAGGGAGTCTTCCGTCGAACCCACGTCGAACGCGTCGGGATCGAGCGGCGGTGGCACCGGGCTCGCGCTATGCTGATCGGTGGGTCGGGGCATGGCTGCGCTGCCGTTGGCGGGGTACGTGGAACAACTGCCGAGTTTACATCACGTGGCGCTTCCGGCGCAGCCGACTGCTGCGCTGGAGGCGATGCTGTCGGAAGGACTGCCGGCGCTTCGGCTAACGGCAATCCGGCGCCTGCGGCACCGGGCCGACCGGGTTGCCCGGCTGCTCGCCAGCGCCCTGATTGTGGCGGCTGCCCGCCGCCTGGGCCTGCCTTTTGGCTCGCAGGACGTCCGCTATCCGCCTAAGGCGGCTCCGCACTGGCCTGACGGGCCGAGGCTCAGTGTCTCGCACTGCGCTGAGCACGTCGTCCTGCTCGTGGGGGCCACGGCGGTCGGTGTGGACATCGAAACGCCCGGCTCGGCATGCATGGCGGATTTGCGCCACGTACTCCGTCCTGGGGCTCTAGAGGGCATTGGCGTGTCGGGGCCCGATCCCACGGAAATCTGGATGCAAATCGAAGCTGCCGTGAAGACCGGATCCGAAGGCATCGCCGCGGCGTCAGAACTGGTGTTCGAAGACGTGCGGACGGCAAGGCTGCGCGGACAACGGATCTACCTGCACCCTGTAAGGTGTACCGCGCGCCTGACCTGCTGGTGTGCGATGACCGTTCCATGGGCCGAGGATCCGATTCGGGTGTATCCATACACGGCAGAGGACCTTGCCGGGTTGCTGGCCTCGCCGACAGACCGCAGAATCCCCGGGCACGAAGGAAGACCATGACGACACCCGCGGACAACGCCCCCTCCGACAAAGAGCCCGAGACGCCCTACGAAGGGCGGGCCATGACGGCTCAGCGTCGTTGGCTATACCGGCTGGCGACGCCCATCGGGGTCGTGCTGATCCGTTTTTTCTGGCTGACCTGTCGTGTGCGGTGCGTGGTTGGCGAGCAGCATGCGGTGGAAGGCTTGAAAGACGGGCCGATCATTCCGGTGTACTGGCACCAGCACCAGTTGTTCCTCACCAAATACCTCATCGGCTTGCGCCGCATCGGCATCGACCCCGGCTTTCTGATCAGTCCGTCCGTGGATGGAGAGATTCCTGCGCGCATTGCATTGCGGCACCGGTGTTACGTGATTCGAGGATCCTCCAGCCATACTGGAGCAAGAACCTTGCGCGATTACTACCTTGCGCTGCAGAAAGGCATTTCCCCTGCCATTACTGTCGACGGGCCCACGGGGCCCGCGTTCGAGTGCAAGCCCGGAGCCGTCATGCTGGCGCAATTGTCCGGACGTCCCATTGTGGCTTTGTCGTACCACGCCAGTCGCGCCTGGCTGTTCAGAAAATGGGACCGTTTCGTCCTGCCAAAACCCTTTTCCACAATCACCATTGCTGTAGGGACGCCACGTTACGTTCCCAAGCGCGTGGATGCCGCTCTGACCGAGCAATTGCAGAAAGAGATCGATGCCGAATTGAAAGCGCTCTACAGGCTTTCCAGAGACACCGCCGCCTGATTGCACTGGTGCGGACCGTCCGCGCACTCCTCGGTTTCAATCTGGATGGTGGAGTGATGGATGCTGAATTCCTTCACGAGAATGGATTTCATCTCTGCCAGCACCCGTCCGGTATTTGCGTCAGCACTGAGTTGAGCGTGCAGGGTCAGCAGCGGCTCGGTCGGTGTCAGCGACCAGGCGTGGACGTGATGAATGTTCAAGACACCGGGAACGGCGGTGAGCAGTCGGGTGGCAAGGTGGTCGACGTCGAACCCGGCGGGAGCCCCTTCCTGTAGTACGTGGGCTGAATGAACGAGCAGCGGCCACGCGCTGCGCGCGATGAGCACCGTCACGAACAGCGACAGCCACGCGTCTGCCGCAAGCCATCCGGTCTGCATGACGATGAGGGCGGCAGCCGCCGCGGCGGCGGCCCCGAGCAGGTCAGACAGGACATGCAAGTAGGCCGCGCGGACGTTCATGTCGCCGTGATCCGCATGCAGCAGGAATGCCATCGCAAGATTGACGAGGACTCCTGTTCCCGCCACCGCAAGGGCGATGCCCGCATGAATCGGATGCGGATCGCCCAAGCGCAGAACGGCCTCGATGATGATGGCTGCTACGATACCGAGCAGGACCAGAGAGTTGACGAACGCAGCGAGTACACCTGCGCGTCCGTGACCGAAAGTGCGGTGGGAGGAGGCGGGTCGCAGCGCCAGTCGTTGTGCCGCATAGGCAAGGCCCAGGGCGAGCGTATCAACGAACAGGTGGCCTGCATCGGCCAGTAGGGTCAGCGATCCGGACCACCAGCCCCCCACTGCCTCAACACAGGTAAAAGCGCCGATGATCCAGAACGCGGCTCCCAATCGGTGGCTGTGGCTACCGTGGAGGCCGTGCGCCGTGTGTTCTTCGTCGTGGTCGTGACCGTGGTGGGACGCGTGATGGGTGGGTTTGGGGTGCATTACGGCACTTTAGAGAGCCCGCCACAGGGACGCAAAACCTCTTTTTAATCAATCAAAACAATAATTAATGAGTTACATCTAGAAAATAGTGACAGAATGCATCGCAATATGCTGAAGTAATGACCACGATGGGGGAGTCCATCGGATCGGCAATGGCCACGAACAGTGGGGAGTACGGCGACGGATGGCGATCGGGGGGTCCTTCAGCGACGGCGGACTGACAGCGTCCGATATTCTCGCGCCCCAACGCTGGGCGTCGCCGGCACACCGTGCCGGAGCGGGTCTAGACGTCACCTGTACCAAGATTGCGATCGACCTGCAGGGCCTTAAGCCGGAGACCGCGGACGTTACCCTTCGTCAGGATCTGGACCTGCTGCGCGAGGCCACGGGGACCGACGCCGCCTTCGTGGCCGTTTACGACCCGAATGGCCGGATGATCGATTCGGTCGAGGTCTCCAAGGGCTTGTTTGTCGCCTGCTCGCCAGAAGTCCTGCGCGGAATGGCCCTAGGCGAACTCCCGTGGATCCGCGATCGCTTGGCAGCCAATCGGCTCTTTGAACTGCGCGATACCTTGGGTGCGCGCCGCGAGCACGCCGCCGAGGCGCACCGTTTCGGTGAATTGGGCATGCGCTCTGTGCTTTTGGTGGGTGTCACCGTTCAGGGTCGACCCTACGGGTTTCTCGGCCTCGCCACCGCGGCGCCCTGCAGTGCATGGGACGTGAATTTCCACTTGCTGCTCAAACTGATCGGCAGCAGCCTTGCGGCCGGTCTTGAGCGCCTGTCGTTGCACCGGGACATCTCAACCCTTCGGTCCCGAATCCTGCTCGCCGATGCGTGCTCGAGCGAAGGGGTGTGGGATTACGACGCGATCACTCGCCAGACTTGGTTCTCGCCCCGCTGGAAAGCGATGCTTGGCTATGCCCCCGACGAACTGGAGAGCGCTCCGGACTGGACCAAACTGATCCATCCAGACGACCTGCCACGGGTGTCGGAAGGAATCCGCGAGCATGTGGCGGGTCAGACCGAGATTTTCGAGAGCACCCATCGCGTGCGGCATCGTGATGGAGATTGGCGTTGGGTGCTGTCGCGCGCCCGTGCCGAGACGGTGCACGGTGCCCTCAGTCGGCTGACGGGGGTCGAACTGGATATCACCGAACGCCGTCTGTACGAAGAGGCGTTATTTCGTGAAAAAGAGCGAGCCCAGATCACCTTGCGCTCGATCGGCGATGGGGTGATAACGACGGACGAACACGCCCGGATCGAATATCTCAATCCCGTCGCGGAACAGTTGACGGGTTGGGCGCTGGACGAAGCGATGGGGCGCCCGGTAGACGAGGTATTCCGGAGCTTCCACGAAGAAACCTGTGAGCCGATTGAAAGTCCTCTGACGGCCGCCGTACGGCGGGCGCGTCCGGTGAAGTCGAGTCGGCCCTCCCTGTTCATCCGGCGTGACGGCAACGAGCTGTATCTTCAGAGCACCGCTTCTCCGATACGGGATGGCCAGGGGATTGTTATCGGCGGCGTGCTCGTATTCCACGATGTCAGCGAGTCCCGTGAACTCAACCGCAAATTGAACTATCACGCCAGCCATGACGCCTTGACCGGCCTGGTCAATCGCCGTGAGTTCGAACTGCGGCTGGAGCGCGCGCTGTCGAGCGCGAAGGCACGCGAGAGTTCTTATGCCCTCTGTTTTGTCGATCTCGACCAATTCAAGATCGTCAACGACACCTGCGGCCATGCCGCAGGCGACGCGCTTCTTTCGCAAGTTGGTCAGTTGCTCAAATCAAAGATCCGCTGGCGCGATACGCTGTCACGGCTGGGCGCTGACGAATTCGCCGTGGGGCACGTTCACCGTCGCCGCGACGATTCCGATCGCGCTGTTCATGGGCGTCTACACGCGCTACATCCGTCCGGGCCGCATCGGCGAAGTGTCGGTGATCGGCTTCGTGCTGCTGATGCTGTCCATCATGGGCGGGCAATGGGTGCACGAGAACCCGGCCGCGTTCGACGAATCAGGCGAGCGCCGGGTGCTGGAGTTGGGGCTCGAAGCGCTCGAGCGCGTCGAAGTTCCAGATGTCGCCCCGGCCGTAGATCTTGAGGAGGTGCTTGCCGCTCTGCCCCACGAAGCGTTCGACGAGGCTCGGGGGGAGGTCATCGAGTCCGGGGGGCTCCGGGTCGGAGACCGCGGCGAGGGCGTGCAGCCGGCTGACGAGATCGCCGGCGGAGCGCTGTTGGAAGCCGGCCAGCGCCTGGTAGCAGTCGGCGGGGCCCATGTGGCGCAGGCTGTCCCGCGCCCGCTCCAGATGCCAGGCGGTCCG